>CAVCAD010000124.1:0-9479 GCA_963600145.1 Bacteroidaceae bacterium | reverse complement strand
ATTATACTATTATTTATTCTTGAAATCAATTTAATTAATAAAAGAAACTGAATCATAAAAATTTCAATTTCTTTTATTAAATATTATCTAAGTTTTGAAGAAATTTCTTACTTTTCATATAAATGCCTGTAAAGTTTTCATAATATTCATTTAAAAAAGTATCTATTTCTTTTACTATATCATCTTTTATATCAGTTTTACTTATTTTACTAATATCTACATAATAAAACATTTTAATTAATTTAAGAGTTTTTTCATTTAATATTTTTTCATTTCCTTTACATTTATGACAAACATATCCACCTTTTAAAGAAGATAAAGTTATTACATTAATTGAGGAGCAAGAAACACAATTATTTAAATTTATTCCAACACCTAAAAAATATAAATATTTTAATTCTAAAATATTTTTTATTATTTTAGGATTTACTTTATTATTTATTCTATCTAAAGAAGAAATTAATAAATCTAATACTTCTTCTTTAGAAGATTCAGCATAAACTTCTTTTGATAGTTCAGTTAAATATGTCATATACCCTACAAGAGTTATATCATTTCTTATATTACTAAAATAATCTATAATATCAGCTTGAATCAAAGTAGATAGTTTATTTTCATTATAATATATATGGAAAATAGCATAAGTAAAATTAGAACTTACTACACTTAATTTACTTTTAGGACTTTTACATCCTTTAGAAATAACACCTATTATCCCATAATCTTCAGTTAGTATATTTAATATTTTACTTGTTTCTTTATAATCTATTGTTTTTACAACTATTCCTCTTGTACTTACTATCTTCATATTAACTAATTATTTCTTTTTTTACATCCTTCCTTATATTTTAAATAATATTCTATCTTACCTGTTTCTTTAAATTTCTCCCACATTTTATCTTTCATAATCCTCCTATCTTATATTGAGGACTATTTTAATTTTTTATTCATTAATTTCATTAAAACCTAAATCATTTAAATGTTTTTCTTTATCTCTCCAATTTTTTAAAGTCTTAACATAAAGTTCAAGATATACTTGTTTACCTAATTGCTTTTCAAGATCAATTCTAGAATTTATTCCAATTTCTTTAAGCATAGAACCTTTTTTACCAACTATAATTTTTTTTAGTTGTTCTCTATCTACTATAATATCAACATAAATATTTATTATATTTTCTTTTTCTTCATAGTCAGTTAATGTTACAGCTATAGAATATGGAACTTCATCTTTTGTAAGTTCAAATATTTTTTCCCTTACAGTTTCTGTTATTCTAAATTCTTTTGAAGAACTAGTAACTTCATCAAAAGGAAAATATCTAACATTATCTGGAAGGTATTTTTTTAGAACTTCAATTAATCTATCAACATTGTCATCTTTTAAAGCAGATATTGGAACTATTTCTGAAAAATCATATAGGTCTTTAAATTCATCTATTTTCTTTAAAATGTCCTCATTCTTTAAATTATCTATTTTGTTAATAGCAAGTATTACAGGAACATTAATTTGTTTAAGTAAATTTATGATAAATTGATCTCCACTACCAAGTTCTTCATCACCACTTATCATATAAATTACTACATCAACATCCCTCATTGAATAATATGCTTCAGCATTTAATTTATTACCAAGTTTATGTACTGGTTTATGAATACCAGGGGTATCAACAAATACTATTTGTACATCTTCTTCGTTATAAATTCCTTGTATTAAATTCCTTGTAGTTTGTGGTTTAGAAGATGTTATTGCTATCTTCTCTTTTACAATTGTATTAATTAATGTACTTTTACCACAATTTGGTCTACCTATTAAACTAACAAATCCACTTCTCATTTTAAATCATCCTTAGTAAATTTCGTATTTAGTATCTCTTCAAAAGTAAGTATTTTCTCTTCTTCATTATTAATTATATAAAATAACACTTTATCATCAAAAAATTCTAACATACTTTGTTTGCAGATACTACAGGGCATAACAAAATGATTTTTATTAGATGTTAGATATAGTGCTTTAAATTCCTTTTTTCCATCTGTAATCGCAGCATTTATAGCATTTCTTTCTGCACATATAGTGCCACCATAAGAAGCATTTTCAACATTAACTCCTTTATATAAACTACCATCAGTCGTTTCTACTATACACGCAACTTTACAATTTGAATATGGTGCATAACTATTTTCTAATAACTCAAATAACTTTTCTTTCACATTACTCCTCCTAAACAAATAAAATAATAATCTTTGGCAGAAATATTATAATTCCTATTATAACAGATGTAATAGCAAAAACCAAAACTGCTGCGGCAGCTGTATCTTTTACTACTTTAGCAAGTGGATGATAATTAGGTGAAACTAAATCAACAAGTGCTTCAAAAGCAGTATTTATAAGTTCAGTAGCAATTACAAGCCCTATAATTATTACAACAGTTAACCATTCTGTATATGATATTTTTAATAATAAACCAAGTATTATTACTATAACTGTGACTAATATATGTACATCTAAATTTTGTTCATTTTTAAATGCATATCTAAGTCCACTTATAGGATATTTAAAACTATGAATTAATTTTTTTAATCCTCTTTTTTCTTTAGCATCTTCTGGTATCATATTCTTCTAATATCCTTTCTTCCATTTGCCTCATTACAGCCTTATCTTCTTCCTTAATATGGTCATATCCAAGTAAATGAAGTAAACCATGTACAGTTAAATAACATATCTCTCTTTTAAAAGAATGGCCATATTCTTTTGCTTGTTCTTCTGCTCTTTTGACACAGATATATATCTCCCCTAAAAATCTTATATCATCTATATTAATTTTATCACTTTCTTCAAAAGCAAAAGATATAACATCTGTAACAGAATCTTTTTTTCTATAAATTCTATTAATTTCTCTAATTTTTTCTTCATCAACTAATACTACATTAAAAACAGGATTATTTATATCTAAAACTTTAAAAGTAATATTACTAACATTAATAATATCCTTTTCATTTATTTGATAATTTGTTAAATTTGTTACTATATTTTCACTATTATTCATTATTAACTCCCTAATTTTATATAACCAAAAAAATACAATATTATAAATACAATTAAAATTAAACTTAATATATTATAAAATATATCTTTTTGAAATAATTTTGGTAACTTCTTCTGCATTGCTTCTACTCCAACAAATAATAAAAAGCCAATTATTCCACCAGTAACATTAAGAAGTATATCATCTACATCAAAACATCTACCTATAAAATATTGTACTGTTTCAATTGTTAAACTACTAAGTAAAGTAATAATAAAAATACTTCTAATTCTTTTAACTTTACAATATCTTGTAACAAAATATCCAAAAGGAATAAAAAGTAAAATATTACCAACTACTTCTCTTTTAAATAAATAAGAACCAAAATCATATCTTAAAATCTCTTTAAAGGGCATTAAATTCATACTAGAATCATAAACATCATTATATGTTACAATTTGAAATAAAAATAATAAATATGTCATAAATATAAGTAAAAATAATTCTTTATTAAGTACTAATTTTTTATCATTTATTTTCAAATAAGAAACTCTAATTATTGATGCTATTATAAGTATTGCTAATGTTGTAGGCCAATAATTATTTACAATTTCTAAAATTATATCTTTCATATACACTCCCTTACTCGGCATATACTTTTTCTCTTATATTTTCATATACCCTAAAAAAGACTTCTACACTTATTTTACTACTAAAGTTATTTATTTTCAAAACTTTTTTATCTATTATATACTCATCATTACTTAGTTTATTTTCAATTGCCTTAATACTTCTTTTTATAGCTTCATTTTTTGCTTCATTAGCTGTTACTTTCACTACTTTATAATCAAATATTTCTTTTTTCTCATTTATAAGTTTAAAATTTAAGTAAGGTTTATCAATTAATATCTTTTTTTCTATTAAAACATTTTTAATATTATAAACTCCTATTAAATTAAATTTATTACCATTTAATAATATATAAACATTATTAAAACTATTGTTAGTAGTAAAATATTCAACATACTCATATGGAACAGTGGTAGTTACATTATACCAAACTTCTCCATAAACACTTCCTTCAGCAGATACCTTATTTACTATCTCATTTGAATTATTTACTACACTACTACTAATTATTATATCTCCTTTTTTTACATAATCATTTATCTCTTTAAGTAAAACTCCATTTTTAACAATTATTTTAGTTATTAATGCATCTTTTTTAGCAACAATATTATATATATTAGTATTATCTTTATCTTCATTTACATTCCTTTGTGTTAATTCTAAAATTAGTTTTGTTCCTTCATATTTAATTTCTAACCACTGTAGTCTTTTCTCATTATTTTTTAATATTTGTTTTTTAATTTTTAAAAGTTCATTATAATTTTTCTTTATTGCATATTTTTTAATACCATTATTATATAATTCTTTAGTTAAATCATTAACTAATTCATTATTATCTGATATTATTTCAATTTCAAAAGTTAAATTAGTTAAATAATAAAGTAATATAATAGATATAATTATACATATTATAATAGCTATATTATTCTTAATATAATTAATTAAACCTTTTTTACCATATTCCTTGATAAAAATTAAATCATTTTTTAAAAATATATTTTTTACCTTAGCATAATTTCTTTTATCTAATTTTACATAAACATAATCACCTTCATTCTTAATATAATTATATTCCACTTTATACTTAATTAACTTTTTTATAACTAATATTTTATTATCATTTTTAATCTTAATTAAAATATTATTTTTCATATAAATTTACCTTTTCAATATTACCAGTTATTAATACTTCAAATTTATCTAGTTTTTTTATTAATAAATTAATTCCATTTATAATTAAAGTTTTATCTTTTAAAATAATTTTTATTTCTTTTTCACTTACACTTACAATTTCTAAATAATTAATTATATCTACATATCTATCAGTAATATTTATATTATATATATAATTATTAAAATACTTTTCAATAAAATTATTCAAAGTAATCACCTAAATATATATATTCAAAACAAATAAAAAAAACTCCTAAGAGTTTAATTTCTTTTGAATTAATTCACTAACTTTTTTAAAATCAGCTTTACCTTTAAGAGTTTCTTTAGCTTCTTTCATTATTTGTCCAATATTTGATTTAACTGGTTCAATTTTAGAATAAATTTTATTAAGTTCTTTTTCTATTTCTTCTTCAGTTAATTGTTCTGGCAAATATTTTTCAAGTAGTTTTATTTCTTTTTCTAAATTATTAGCAAGGTCTTCTCTTCCACCTTTTAAAAATTGCTCTATACTTTCTCTATGAGTTTTAATTTGCTTACTAACAATATCAATTACAGTATCATCAGATACTTCATCATTTTTACTGTTTATTTTATTTAAATCAATAGCACTTTTTAATAATCTTATAGTACTAAGTTTTTCTTTATCTTTGTTTTTCATAGCATCTATCATATCAGTGCTAATATCTTTATATAAAGACATAATATCCTCCTAATAATTTTTGTTTCTTTTTCTAGCATTTTTAATGGCTTCTTGTTTAGCCTTTCTTCTAACTACACCAGGTTTATCATACCCTTCTCTTAACTTTTTTGCTTTAGGAAGGTCTCCATCTCTTTGAACTTTCATCCTGAATCTTTTTATTGCACCATCAACATTACCATTACGTACATCAACATGAGTCACTACTATCTACCCTCCCTTCGTTTTATCAACAAAGATTATACACCAAATAAAGCGTTATATCAACAATTATCGACTTTTTTACTCTAAAATTTCTAAATAATTTCCACTATCTAAATATAAAATTCCTTTATGACCTTCTAGTTTTTTCTTAATTTCATTATATTTATTTAAGTTATTTAATTTACTTAAAGTAATATATACACAATTTTCATCATTCATATAAAGTAAAAATCTTTCATTATCATAATTTGTAGATGAATATTCTATCTCACTAATTTTATTTATAATATCATTATCTATATTAGATAATCCATCTATAAATTTACTTTCTATATCAGATGGAACATAGTTAATAAGAATAGGAACATTATAAAAATTACCTTCTATTTTTTTATGATTACTTAATGTATACATTCCATCACTTCTAGTTAAATATAAAACTTTATTTTCTGTTATATCTATTTCAATTGAAAACCAAAATTTCTTTTTTACTTTAACATCTTTTACTAAATCTAATTTTTTAATATTATTTTTTATTTTATATGGACTAGTTAATATAAAAGATGGATAATTTTCTATTTTAGCTTTTTCTATTATAGTACTTTCATCTAAATAATAATTATTTAAAATTATTATACTATGAATTCTTTCTTTAATTAATTTTTTACCACCTAAAAAAACTACTGTTATAAAGAATACAAACAGTATAAATTTAATAAAATTAAATTTTCTAGTTCTTATCTTTTTTACTTTTGCCATATTACTTTTTAATTAAATTATTTAACTCCTTATACATAATAGTACTTGATTTCATTTTTTTATTTTTACTTAAACTAGTTTTATAACTATTATACATTTTATCATTATCTAATATATTTCTAATTACAAGTGCTAAACTCTTTTCATTTAAATCTTTTTCTTCTAACATAAATGATAAATGTTTATCATTTAAATCCTTTGCATTAAAATATTGATGATTATTAGCAACATAAGGACTAGGAAGTAATATTGATGGAATTTCAAGTGCTAATAACTCACTTATTGTACTAGCTCCAGCTCTTGAAATAACTAAATCTGCATCTTTTAATAACCCTGGTAAATTTTCTACATAGTCAACAATTAATGTGTTTTTAGGAACAATTAAATTCTTAATATCACTTGAATTTTGTTTACCTACAATATATAAAATTTCTTTATCATAATCTTTAAAACTAGTTAAAAATAATTTTAATTTTTCTGATACACTACTACTTCCAAGACTACCCATTACTATTATTATAAATTTTTTATCTTTATGAAAACCTAAAGATTCTTTTTCAATTTTTTTAATTTTTTCTGCTCTTTCAGAGCAAGGATTTCCAGTATAAATCACTTTCTTTTTATCAAAATATTTAAAACTTTCTTCAAATGAAGTAAATATTACATCAGTAAATTTAGATAATATTTTATTAGATTTACCAGGAATATAATTTTGTTCATGAATTGCAGTTTTTACTTTCATCTTTTTAGCAGCAAGTAATAAAGGAAAAGTTACATAACCACCAAATCCTACTACTACATCAGGTTTAAATAATTTAATTATTTTTTTTGATTTTTTATATGCTTTATATATACTAAATGTATTTTTTATATCTTTTATAATATTTTTATTAAAAGAATGAATATATAAACTCTCATAAGGAATATTCATTTCAGGAACAACCTTACTTTCCATTCTATCAGTAGTACCAACAAATAAATATTCATTATTTTTATCTTCTTTAATTTTTTCTATTAATCCTAAAGCAGGATAAACATGACCACCACTACCACCAGCACTTACAATAATACGCATTAGTATCACCTTTCTCTTATAATATAATTATATCATGTCTAAAGCAGTTTTAATACTAAAGTTTTAATTACTCTGTAAAATAAAAGAATGATATTTTGGTTCATTCTACATTTTTTCAACTGTTTCTATTCCTAATATATTAAGTGCTGTTGTAAGTACTGTTTTAATACATAAAAGTAATCTTAATCTAGATTCTTTAAGTTCTTCATTTTCTTCTTTTATAATATTTATACTTTCATAAAATTTAGAAAAATACTGAGTTAAATTAAAAATATATTTAGTTAAATGAGATGCTTCATTTGATGTTAGTAATTCATCTATTATATATGGGAATTTATATAATTCTTTTATTATAGTATTTTCAATTTCATTAACAAATATTAATTTATTATTAAAATTTAAATTATTAACATTTTTAAGTATTGAATTTATTCTTACTATACTATATAAAATATACATACCAGATTCACCATTAAAACTAGTAGCATTTTTTAAATTAAAATTAACTATTTTATTCTTAGATACATTAAGCATAGTAAACTTTATACATGCATTTCTAAGTATTCTAAGATTATATTCATCTATAATAGTATTCCTTTTACTAAATTCATTTAATAAAGTATTATTTACTTCTTTTATAAAGTCTGTAACAAGTACTACTGTACCATTAGAAGTACTCATTTTATCTCCTTCTAAAAGAACATAAGAATAACTTATTAATTTAGGAGATTTATATCCAAGAATATCCATAACCGCAGATATTTGTTTCATATATACTTCTTGATCTTCACCTAATACAATATAATTATTTTTATCATTTAAATTAATTTTATAAATAGTATAAGCTATATCTTTAATAGGATATAAAGAAGTTTTATTAGAACGGGTTAATACAAGAACAGGTTCTTTAGTTGGTATATCATATCCAGATAAATCTACATAATATCTTCCAAGTTCATCTTCTTTTAATTTATTTTTTTCTCTTAATTTATTTAATATATTATCTAAATAATTATTATATACATAATCTGATTCATGAGTAAATACATCAAAATGTATTCCTAAATCATCAAATATTTTCATTTGACCTTGTACACATTTATCAGTTATATCTTTAAATTTACGAATCATATCCTTATTGCCATTTTCAACAAGTTCTAAATAATCAAATGCTTTTTTAGTTATCTCTTCATCATTTACTTCATCTTCACTTATTTTAACATATACATCAAGAATAGAAGAAAAATCATCATTTTTAAGGCCATATTTAAGAGTCCCAATTAATAATAATGCTATTTTTTTACCAAGATCATTTATGAAATAATGTCTTTGTACATTATACCCAGTAAAAGAATATAATCTACTCATAAAATCACCTATTAAACTATTCCTACATCTACCTATATGAGGTTCAGCATTAGGATTAATTGAAGTATGTTCAATTAATAAATCACTTCCATTTCCTTGATTTAAAGAACCATACTTATCTTTTTCTTTTTCTATTTTATTAATAACCATTTCATTAAATTTATTATAATTTAAAAAGAAATTTACATATGGACCCATAGTTATAATTTTAGTAAAAAAATTATCTGTATCATTAAAATTATCTTTTATTAATAAAGCTATTTGAATAGGATTATTATACTTTTCATTTCTTAAAGAGGCACACTGAACAGAAAAATCTCCCATTTCTCTTTTAGGAGGAATTTCAACTGAAATATTAGTATTTACATCTAATATTTTTATTATCTCATTAATTATATAACTTTTTATATTCATATATTTCTCCTTTATAAATCAAAAAACTATAAACTAAGGAAGAACAAAAATATTACATGTCATCTCCTTAATTCATAGTAATCAATTAACTCATTATAAATATAATACCATGAATAATGTAAATTGTGTATACTTTTTT
>CAVCAD010000123.1:0-2142 GCA_963600145.1 Bacteroidaceae bacterium | reverse complement strand
ATAAAAGGGGGTTATATAAATGAATGATAAAAAAAATAATTATTTAAAAGTACAAGTGGATCAAAAAATGGAAGAAGCATTTAGAAAGATTATTGAGAAAAAAGGATTATCAATTCAAACTGCTTTAGAAATTATAATTAAAAATTATATACTTGAAAACTTGGATTGTATATTGAATAGTAAATAATGAATGAAAATAAAAATTCAAATATTGTTGCTTTCAGACTAGATCCACATAAGAAAAAATTATTACAAGATCAAGCTGATAAAAATAATATGAAATTAAGTGAGTATTGTAAATTAGTTTTATTAGATTATTTGGAACAATCAATGTTATTAGATACACAAAAAAAGTTGGTTGAACTAATTACAGAAACAGTACAAAATGCTAATGAAAAACAATTTTATAAAATACTTACTATGCTAAATAAAAATAATATAGGAATAGAAACTATAATATTACAAAATGATATGACTTATAAATATTTTGATATACCACAAACAAGATCTGAATTAAATACCCATTTAGTAAATCACCCTATAACAGAAGTTGCAAGAGAACAAGTATTAAAAAATATTCGTGAATTAAGAAATAAAAAGGAACTAACTGATGAGTAGTAATATAGTAGCTATCGTTCGTTATAAGAAAGATGTTAATTTTCAAAAGTTAGTTGGTGGTTGGTGTAAGTATGTTTCAAAGGACGGTGCTGACGGAAAAAGTTTAAAAGACTTTTCTTCTAGTGATGAATTGTTTGACAAAGAATTTGGAATATATGATGACACTATTGATAATGATGTTAATTACATTTGGGATAAAAACGGAGATGTAAAAAAAGAAGATATATTAAAAGATTTGCCAAAAGATGAATCAGGTAGAATGTGGAATTTAGTTATTTCATTTCCTCCGGATTTTGCTTTAGAATCTGGACTTAAAACTAAACAAGATTATTATATGATGACTAAAGCTATTATGCCTAGATTTTTATTAGATAATGATTTTGACTTAACTAATACACGGTGGTATGCAAGTAAACATAATGATACTGATAATCCACATCTTCACATTACTATTTTTGAAAAAGAAATTAGAAGAAAAAAAGATACATTAGAAAAGTCATCTATAAAATATTTAAAAAGTAATATTGCTTCTTATTTAGTAGATAATAAATCTTTTTATCAGGAACAAGATTATTTATTTTTAGGTTTGGAATATAAGATAAGAAAAAACAATTTTACAAAAGTTGATAAAGAATTATTTTTTAGTAGTAAATATAGAAAAGCATTAAATAAAGATTTATTGAATCTATATGATAAGCTACCAAAAAAGGGCCGACTTCAATATAACTCAAAGAATTTAGATTATTGTAGAAAAGATATTGATAAAATTATAGAAAGAATTTTATATCACGACACTATCAAGTATGAATTTGAAAAATACTATCATAGTTTAGAAGAAATACAAAGAGAACAAAAAAAGTTATATGGTAATAATGCAAATAATAAATATATAGAAAATAAAATGAAACGTTTATATTCTAAAATAGGAAATGATATTTTACATAACTTTAAAGTTTATAACTCTACTGACTTTATCAAAAGACAGAAAGAATTTTTAAAAGTTAATATAATGAATATGAATTTTAAAAGTCGTCCTGTAAAAAAGAACTCTACTATTTTAAAGTATGCTAAAGAATTATATAAACTTGGTCGTCTTGCTGAATTATCTGATAGTGATATTAAAAAGTTATTAAGTGATTGGATTAGAAGATCAAATTTAGATGTTAATGTTGATAATATATTTACTGCTGTTAGAATGACAAACGAAGATATAAACGCTACTGATTTTTATAAATCACTATCTCACTTTGGTTATACAAAAGAAAAATATACTAATTATAAAAATAAATCTTTTTATAAAAATATTAGATTTAAACAGTTTATTAAAAAAGCTAATTATTTTTTAGAATCTGAAAGTAAAAATGAAGAAAGATATTTACAAGAGATTTTAGAAAAAGAATTACAAGGAAAAGAGATTTAAGGGGGGTTGTTAAAATAAAGAAATTTAACTATTGTTTAGTAGTTATTATTTCTCTATTATTAATTATCTTTTTTCTACCGAATTTTATAAACATAGTTCAAAAT
>CAVCAD010000122.1:0-7193 GCA_963600145.1 Bacteroidaceae bacterium | reverse complement strand
AAAACAAATTATTTATTTTTCTAACAAAAAACCATCAATTATCATATATCTTTCTTCAGCATTATCAAACAAACTAATTGATAAATAAGTTATTATTAATTTTTTATCATCATTTAAAATAATTTCATTATTATTTTCAAAATATTCATCTATCATATTTATATTATTTATATATTTATTTATTGTATCTGTTATATCATAATTTATATCATTTATTTTTAATATATATTTATCTTCTTCTTTATAAAAATATCCACTATTTAATAAATATATTTTATTATAAAGACTAGTATCTATACTTTCATATTGTTTACTAACATCTAAATATTTTATTTCATGATCTATATAATCATAATAAAAATTTTCAAATTTATATATTTCTTCTTCTGTTAAATATTTATTTATTTTATTTTTTCCTCTTTCAAACTCATTTAAGTAATCATATGCTCCTTTTGCTTTATATATATCAATATCTTTATATTTAATTAATCTTCCTGATTGATTAATTAAAGAAAAATCAACACAATTTATAAATGGTATTAAAAGAGTAATTGTTATTATAGTAAATATTACATGTAATATTTTTTCTTCATCTTTTTTAGTTATTATTATATATGTATATATAATTTCAACTATAATTAATATTATACCTAAATATCTAGGTATTGTTATTCCAAAATCTATAATTCTAACTGATAAAGAATATATTTGAAGTAATATAAATGGTATATATAAATATGCAAAAACATTATTTATTAATTTAGAATTTTTAAGTTCTTTATTCATTAAATAAATAGGTACACTAACTATAAATAAGAAAGACAATATTCTAAATATTTCATTAGATGGAATATTTAATGTAATTATTATTTTTAAAATATAAGTATATATTATTAAATATGATGTTAAAAGTAATGTAAATAAAACTTTATTTATTAACATTTTAATAAATTTATTTGGATTAACTATATTAGAAAAACTATATATTATACTTGGTACAAAATAAAATCCCATTTCAAGTACCATTAATTTCCATAAATAATCTAAATTACTTCCACCAAGTAATAGTGTATCAAATATTATAGTTATTATAATGATACCAACTATCAAAATAACATTAGTAATTATAACTTGTATTAAATTACTAAAAACACTTATTAAATAATTACCAAACTTTATTTTACTTTTCTTATAATTATAATGAATAGTAAGTAAAAATAATGATATAAAATACCAAATTATGAATCTTACCCATAAATCAGTTTTAGTTATATATTCATATTTACTTAAAATAGATATTATAAATGGAATTAATATAAATAAATAAATATGATGTTTTTTAAAATTATTTTCATATTTAGTTTCTAAAAGAAAAGACATAAATGAAAATGTTGATAAAAAATATATAACAGGTTCTAAAGTTTTAACTTCATTATCTATATAAATTATATATATAATACTAAATATCATTACAGATATATTTGTTATTGGATATTTATTTAATACTTTTTTAATTAAATTTATACTATTAATAATTTTATTTTTCATTTAATACCTCTTTTTATTTTTTCATAATTTTTACATCAGGGAAAGCTGATGCAAGTCTATTATAAAATGTATTAGACATTAATATTTTTTTCACTTTTCTATTTATTTGAATAGTAGCATCTTTACTAGAATTATTTAATGTTACTTTATATTTAAATATAATATAATAAGATATAATATTATCTAAAATAAATATAATTAATAATATAATAGAAATAATAATTAGAATTTTACTATTTATTAAATATAATATTTTTAAAATAAATGGATTAAGTACATACATAGCAAAAACGCCTAAAATACCAAATGGAATCATTGTTTCAAGACATACTCTTCCATTAAGATTAAATCTTCTATTTGAATAATCCCACCATCTTGCTTTAAATATTTTTTCCATAAAATAACTTGTTAAGTATTCAAGAATAGTAAATATAACAATTGACATAATAAACAAAGTTAAAATATCTGATTTATATTTTGATAATAATATAATTGTAGACATTCCACCACAACCATATATTGGGCAAATTGGTCCTATTAAAAAGCCTCTATTTACAAATTGATTGTTTTTAATAAGTCCTTGAATAACTTCAATTAACCAACCAAGAAAAGAATAAAATATAAACATCATAAAGTAAATATAAAAAATTTCTGTCATAAAATACTCCTAAAATATTCCTAAATAAACAAGTAATATTAATAAAATAACACCCGGTAAACCAAAAATTCCAACTACTAAAGTTGTTGTTAAATTAAGTGGTATATAAATTAAACCAGTTAGATTAATTACATATAAAATTAAATATCCAACTAAAAAGTTTAAAATAATACCGATTAATTTTTTAAAATTTACATTGAAAATAAATTTAGCTATTGCTATAACTATTAAAGCAATTGTAATCATAGGTAAATAACTCATCATAAATAATCTTTCCTTTCATTTTAAGTTTTATATAGTTAAATTATACTAAAAATATATTAAAATAACAATAAATTATGTTAATCTAATTCATACTTACCAGTATATAATTCATAATAAACGCCTTTTTGTTCTAACAATTCTTTATGTGTTCCTCTTTCAATTATTTCTCCTTTATCCATAACTAAAATAGCCTTAGCATTTTGAATTGTTGAAAGTCTATGTGCGATTACAAAAACTGTTCTATCTTTCATAAGTTTATCCATTCCATCTTGTACTATTTTTTCTGTTCTAGTATCTATACTACTAGTTGCTTCATCTAATATCATTACAGGTGGATTTATAAGTGCCACTCTCGCAATAGAGATTAACTGTCTTTGACCTTGAGATAAACTAGCTCCATTATTAGTAATTTTTGTATTATATCCATCTGGAAGTCTTTCGATAAAATTGTGTGCATTAGCAAGTTTTGCGGCACTTATTACCTCTTCAATTGTTGCATTTGGATTACCATATTTAATATTTTCTAAAATTGTTCCTGTAAATAAATTAGTGTCTTGAAGAACTATACCAATACTTTTTCTTAAATCTGATTTTTTTATTTTCTTTATATCAATTCCATCATAAATTATTTTACCATTATTAATATCATAAAATCTATTTGTTAAATTTGCTATTGTTGTTTTACCAGCACCAGTTGCTCCAACAAGAGCAATTTTTTGACCCGGTTTTGCATATAAACTAACATTTTTAAGAACTAATTTCTCTTTATAGCCAAATGAAACATCTTCAAATCTAACATCACCAAGAAGTCTTATGTAAGAATTATTCTTTTTATCTTTAAATGCCCACATATTAGTTTTTTCTTTAGTTTCTACAAGTTCATTATTAACTTCTTTAACATTAACTAAAGTAATATAACCATTATCTACCTCAACATCTTCATCAAGAAGTTCAAAAATTCTATTTGCTCCAGCAAAAGCTAAAACTATTTTATTAACTTGTTGTGCTAAACGCGAAACAGGTTGTGAAAAGGACTTACTTAGTTGTAAAAATGATGCTATTAATCCTAAAGTAATTTCACTATATCCTTTTATTGCAAATAAACCACCAACAATAGAAATAATTACATATTGTAAAACAGTTAAATTACCCATAATAGGCATTAATATATTAGCATATTTATTTGCATTATTATTAGTTTCATACCAGTATTCATTTATTTTATCAAATTCTTCTTCAGTTTTTTTCTCATGGTTAAAAACTTTAATAACTTTTTCACCATTCATCATTTCTTCAATATAACCATTTATTTTAGCTATTGCTTCTTGATTTTCTCTAAAATATTTACCGCTTTTACCACTTATTTTACCTAAAACAAAATACATAAATGAAATAGTTAATATTACAACTAAAGTAAGAGGAACATTTAATGCTATCATAGTAAAAAATACAGATATTATGGTTATTATAGTAGAAATAATTTGACTAATACTTTGAGTAAAAAAACCTTCCATTGCATCAATATCATTCGTATAATAACTCATTACTTCACCATGTGTATGTTCATCAAAATATTTAATAGGTAATTTTTCCATATGTTCAAACATTTCTTCTCTTATCTTTTTTAATATAGACTGAGCCATATTATTCATTAAAACACTTGATATAAAAGAAGCAATAATACCTATTAAAAATATAATACCTATTTTTATAATAGCAAATAATAAATTAGAATAATCAGCTACTTGTGATAATAATAATGGTGAAATATAATCATCTATTAAATTTTTTAAGAATAAAGAAGCTGCGACTCCTACTAAGGAATTTATAATTATACATAAACTAGAAAAAATCATTTCTAATTTATGACCATTTTTAATATAACTAAGCACTCTTACAACAGTACTTTTATTAAAACTATTATCCTTTTTCATTTATCTCATCCCCATTTGTGAATTATATATTTCTTTATATATTTTGCTTTTCTTTAATAATTCTTCATGTGTACCAACAGCATTAATTTCACCATTTTCCATTACAACTATTTTATCACAATCCATTATTGACTGAATTCTTTGTGCTATTATAAGTGTTGTTGTATCAGGAATAATTTTCTTTATATATTTTCTAATTGTATTATCTGTTTTTGTATCAACTGCACTTGTTGAATCATCAAGTATTAATATTTTTGGTTTTTTAAGAAGAGCTCTTGCTATACATAATCTTTGTTTTTGACCTCCTGATACGTTTGTTCCATTTTGTTCAATATGAGTTTCATATTTATCAGGAAATAATTCTATAAATTCTTTAGAGCAAGATATTTCACATGCTTTTTTAATTTCAGAATCTGTTGCATTTTCATCTCCCCATCTTAAATTGTCGTTGATAGTTCCAGAAAATAATGTGTTTTTTTGAAGTACCATTGCTACTTTTTCTCTTAATGTAAATAAATCATAGTCTTTTACATTTACATTTCCAATTAATATTTCTCCACTAGTAACATCATATAGTCGTGGAATTAATTGAACAAGTGTACTTTTTCCACTACCAGTAGAGCCTATAATACCAACGCATTCTCCACTATCGAGATGTAAATTTACATTTTTTAGGCATAATTTATTACTTTTATTTACATAACTAAATGAAACATTATTAAAGTTAATACTTGCATCTTTAAAAGTTTTAATACATTTTTCATTATTTTTTAAATCAATTTCTTCATCAAGAATTTCACAAACTCTTTGACAAGATTCTTTAGAAATAACTATAACAATAAATATCATAGAAAGCATCATAAGACTTCCCATTATCTGCATAATATAAGTAAATAAAACCATAAGTTCTCCAGTAGTTAGTGTATTTGATACAATTAGTTTAGAACCTATCCAAGCTATTAAAAGCATAGATGTATAAATTGAGGCTTGCATTAAAGGTCCGTTAAGGGCAATTATGTTCTCTGCTTTTTTAAAAATTGTATATATTTTATTAGATACTTTTTCAAATTTTTTAATTTCAAAGTCTTCTCTAGTAAATGATTTAACTACTCTTATTGCAGTTAAATTCTCTGATACTACATTATTCATATTATCATATTCATCAAATACAACTCTAAACAGTGGATGAACTTTTTTTCCAATTATATATAAACCAAGTAATAATAATGGCATAATTGCTAAAAATATTAATGCCATTTTTGCATTAATTTTAATTATCATAATAAATACAAAAATAATTGTAAGCGGTGCTCTTACTGCGATTCTTATAAGCATTTGAAAAGCATTACTTATATGTTCTACATCTGTTGTTAATCTAGTTATTAATCCACTAGATTTGAATTTATCAATATTATTAAAAGAAAATGATTGAATTTTATAAAATAAATCTTTTCTTAAATTCTTAGAAAATCCGCTTGTTGCTTTAGCACAACACATGCCAGATAACATACCAAAAATTAAAGAAAATATTGACATTATAATAAGTATAGCGCCTATTTTTATAATTATATTCATATCACCTTTTTCAATACCATTATCAATTAGTTTTGATGTATAAAAAGTAATTAATACTTCTAATATAACTTCTAATGACACAAATAATGGTGTTAATATTACTTCTTTTTTATATTCTCTTATAGATTTATTTATTTTTCTTATCATAATTAATCCTCCATTAACAGTATTAATTATTATACAAAAAAAATATAATAAATTAAATATATTTTATTTATTAAAAATGTTAAAATAAATTAGAGGTGGATTATGTATATTTTAATTATTTCTTGTACTTTATTATTATTAGGTTTATTACTTTTTATTATAGATGCATTTATTTTAAAATCAGAAGAAATACCTTTAATTAAAAATACTAAGAATAGATTTTGTATATTAATTCCTGCTAGAGATGAAAGTAATGTTATAGAAAATTTAATTATGAGTATTGAATCTCAAAGTATAAATATAAATATGAAAGATGTTTATGTTATTGTAGAAGATAAAAATGATAAAACTATAGATATATGTAAAAAACATAATGTTAATTTTTATATTAGAAAGAAACTTAATTTAAAAAGTAAAGGTTATGCTTTAATGGAAATAATTGAATATTTATATGAAAGTAATAATATATATGATACTTATTTTATATTTGATGCTGATAATATACTAGATAAAGATTATTTTAAAGAAATGTTAGTATGTTATGAAAATGGTTATGATATAGCAACCGGTTATAGAAAAAGTACTAATGTTAATAAAAATGTTATTTCTACTTGTTCTGCTTTAACTTTTTCACTTATAAATAATTTATTAAATAAAAATAAGCAATCTAAAAATAGAAGTATTACTATTTCTGGTACAGGTTATTATATATCAAATAAAATAATTAATAAATTTAAATCATTTCCTTTTCATTTACTAACTGAAGATTATGAATTAAGTATTTATTTATCTTTAGAAAAATATAGTACTTTTTATAATACTAAAGCAATTTTTTATGATGAACAGCCATTATCTTTTAAAGAATCTATTAAACAAAGAACTAGATGGTGTTTTGGGTTTTTACAAGTTAGAAAAAAATATTTTAAAGATATATTAAAACATTTAAATAATAAAAATGTTTTAGGTGAATTTATAAGTATTACACCATATGTTTTAATGTTATTAAGTATTATTTTATTATATATATATTTAATATTAAATATTACTTTATATCCAATTAAATATAT
>CAVCAD010000121.1:0-5293 GCA_963600145.1 Bacteroidaceae bacterium | reverse complement strand
AATACTTGGGTGCAATTACAGATAATAATTATAAAGCATATGTACTTGCGAGTTTAAAAAATGATAATCTAAAATTACAATATATGGATACAATTACAGATGATAATCTAAAATTACAATATTTACGCTACCCGGGTATCTTTTCAGATAATTATTATAAAGTACATGTACTTATAAGTCTAAAAGATGATAATTTAAAATTACAACATTTGGATAGTGTTACATATGATAATTATAAAGTAAATGTATTTTTGAGTCTAAAAGATGATAATTTAAAACTACAACATTTGGATAGAATTAAAGGTGATTATCATAAAGCAATTGTACTTACAAAACTAAAGGATGATAATTTAAAATTACATCATATTGATAAAATTACAAATCAAGATAATAAAATAATGGTAATAGAGAGTATAAAAAATTTAAAAATAAGGCTAGATGCATTATTGTTTTTAGATGATTTAACTAGTTATTGCATTGAAGCTGATTGGCTTAATAAACTAGAAAACATAAATGATGATATACATAAAGAAATAATAAAGAAAATTGCTCAAGAAAATAATTTAAATTATGATAACCTTTTAAAATTATTTTTAAAATTTGGGTATAATATCAAATATGCAAGTGATAATTTAGAAAAAATAGTTAATCTAAAGCCAAATGAATTTGAAAAAATTATTCAAATAATAGATGTTTGGGAAAACTCAAAATTAACAATGACGGATGTTAATAGTGTTATTATAACATTATATGAAAGAGAATTTAGATTAAAAAATAGAAAGGTCATCTTAACTTTTCCTATTTTAAAAGATTTAATAAAAAATAAAGATAAAGAAAAAATCTTAAATATTTTTTCTGAAATTAATAAAAATATTGATATAAATGATATATTAAAAAAATATAATTTAAATTTTGAAATATTTATTAATGGATTATTAGAAAATGAAGATAATAAATTTTTAATTGATGTTTTACATGAAATAACTGGTAAATATTTAGATAGAATGCGTGCATTATATGTATCAGAAAGAAGTAAAAGTGCAACAAGTGAGTTAAATTTAGATTATGATTATGATAAAAAGTATTTAATATCTAATTTATTTCAAAAATATGATGTTAAGTATATATATGATTTTATTAAAAAAGGAATAAATGATAAATTATTAGATGACAATGAAATAGAATTATTAAATAATGATTTATTATTTATAGAGTGCCTTAAATTTAAGAAAGGTAATGAAGACTATTCAAAAGATGAATTTCCCAAAATCAAAGTTAAACTTAGAGCATTAAATGGTATTTTAAATAAATTATATGAAGAAAAAAAACTTGACTTTTTAGGTGATAAAGAAGAAGGAAACATTATTTTTAAACCAAAGGAAACTATATCATCTGACTTTATTAAATTACTAAATGAATTGGATATTGATATGTTAAATGATAAACTTTTTTCAAATCCTAAGTTGTATAACAAATTAATTAATATTTTAAAAAAACATAAGTTTATGAATTGGTCTGATACATTTGAAAAATTATTAGAATCTACTGATTTTAATTTTAAAGAAAGAGATATTGCTGTATTAATTAATTATTTTTATGACTTTTATCCAAAGTTAGAAGAAAAACAACAACAAAAGAATAGGGAAGTAAGACTATCAGATATCTTTGATGAGGTTAAAACTTATGGCAGTTCATCAGTAAAATATAATTATTTATTAGGAACGGAAGATTCAAAACTTATTATTTCTAATCCCAGCCCTAATTCATCAGGATTAAAAGTAGATGAAAGATTAAAAAAAATACCAGATGAAATATTGATACAATATAAAAGGAAATATATTACAGTTCCTCCTATGAATGAAGATATATTATTAGAAAATGGTAAAAAAATACATGTAGATATTGGTGATACAACAAGTTCAATTAACTTAACTTATGGAGAAAGAACTGGTTCATGTATGAGAATTGGTGGTGTGGGGGATAGTTTATTTGATTTTTGCTTAGAAAACGAAAATGGATTTCATATAAAATTTATTAATCCTATTACAGGTGATTTTATAAGCAGAGTAAGTGGATTTAGAAATGGTAATACCGTATTTCTAAATCAGCTAAGAGATAGTTTAGATAAAAATATATCTAATTCTGATTTAATAAGTGTAGTTGATATAGTTGCAAGAAAAATTGTAGAATCAACCAAAGAAAGCAATTATCCAATTAAAAATGTAATTATATCTGATGGATATGTAATGGAAATAAGAAAAAATAAAAACACTATTTTAAACTGTGGTGATATAAAAGAAGGATATTATGACTTTTATTCTGATGTAAATTGCACTAACGCAATTTATTTAGAAGAAAATGATGAAATAAAATTAGGCCCTGAAAAAGCAGAAAAGTATGATGTTTCAAGGAAAAAAATAGTGTGTTATGAAAATCCAAAAGATGTAATAGACCAAATCCAAAAATTTAATCTTATAAATGGTTTATTAAAAGGAAAATCATTAGGCGGTATAACTTTAATAAGTGAAGAAACTATTATGAATATTGAGAAAATATATGTTGCAGAAGATTTCTTACTAGCATATGACTATAGTGGTAATATAATTTTAAAACTTATTCTAGATAGAGAAGAGTATTTTAAAGAAAAAGCCAATTTTGAAATTAATACATTAATTAACATTTTAAATGAAAATGAAAGAGGTAAAACAAAATGAAAAAAGAAGGAATAGTAACAAAATATGATGGATACACAGGTGTTATTAATGATTATTATGGAAAAGAATACTTACTATTAAAAAAAGAAACATTAGAAAATATAAAAGAAAATGATATTGTTACATTTGATTCAGAAATAGTTGTTACTACAAAAGAATATAGAAATGTCGCTAGATTTGTAAAAAAAAGGGATAATAACACTAACAATTCTTGATAAATTAATTAGCAAAAAATAGATGCAATATAAAGTATAAAAGATTAAATATTGCCTTTTGGCAAAAAATTATTCTGTGATATTCTTTATTTTTATAAAAAAATATGCTAATATACGTATTGATTATATCTTTTGCTTTATAAAAGTCTAAAGATTGATCAATGCTTAAATTAAGATCATTAATAAATACGTTTATTAATGATCCTTTTTATTTAAAAATATAAGTTTTTAAATAAAAAACTTGATTTTACAAAACATAGTGTTTATAATAATTACTCAAGTAAAGCAGATGGCTTAGTATAGGAGGGTTTTTGAATGAAAGAAGTAAAGAAAAAAATTGAAAAAAAAGATGTAGTAGAAAATGATGATTTTTTAGAAAGTGAAGATGAAAATAAAAAAGCTATTCTAATTGTTGTATTATCTATACTTATTGTTTTAGGCTTAATAATAGCATCTATTTATTTACAAAAAAATGAAGCAGAAGATGAAACTAAAAATAATAATGCTAGTTCATCATCTACTGAAGTTGATGAAGGTTCTAAAACTGGTAGAGACTACACTTATGATGATGGTGATTATCCATTAACAAAATAACAAGATTTTCTTGTTTTTTTTATACTTTGAATTTATAATATTTTTGATATGAAAATTTATATTAATAATAATTTTTATAATGTAATAGTTGAAAGAAAAAATAATAAAAATACTTATTTAAGAGTTAAAGAAGATTTATCACTTTATATTACTACTAATTATTTTATGACTGATAAAAATATAGAAAAATTTATTTTAAATAATGAAAAACAAGTTATTAAAATGATTGAATTAGTAAAAAGAAGAATAGAAAAAAATGACTCTTATTTTTTACTAGGTAAAAAATATAATATAGTTTATTGTTTAACATTTAAAGAACCTGTAATAGATGAAAATAGAATATTTGTAAAAAATAAGAATGCTCTTGATAAATTTACAAGGAATTATGCAAGTCTTATTTTTAATGAAAGACTTAAAGTATGTTATAATTTATTTGAAGAAAGAATAGTTTTTCCTAAACTTATTATAAAAAAAATGAAAAGAAAGTGGGGATATAATAAGAAAAGTGATGATTTAATCGCACTTAATTTAGATTTAATAAAGTATAATATAAATGAAATTGATTATGTTATAATACATGAACTTTGTCATTTTGTTTATTTTAATCATTCTAAAGAATTTTGGAAATTAGTAAGTAAATATAAAAAAGATTATAAAAGTTGTAAAGAGGTGTTAAATGATAATAACTAGTATTGAAAATGAAAAGATAAAATATTTTAAAAAATTAAAAGATTATAAATATATAAAAAAAGAAAGAAAATTCTTAATAGAAACTGAAAATATAGTACAAGAAGCTATTAAAAATAATTATTTAGAAGAATTAATTATATTAGATACTTATGATAATAAATATAGTAGTAATATTAAAAAAACTATTGTAAGTAGTAAAGTAATGTCATATTTATCTAGTATGAAAAGTATTCCTAAAGTAATAGGTGTATGTAAAACATTAAATGAAAAAGAAATTAAAAATAGAGTTGTTATATTAGATGATGTTCAAGATCCTGGTAATGCAGGTACTATTGTTAGAAGTGCTGCTGCATTTAATATAGATACAGTTATTCTAACAGAAGGTAGTGTAAATATTTATAATGAGAAATTTTTAAGAGCAACTGAAGGTAATATTTTTAATATAAATATTATTAGAAAAAATAAAAAAGATTTAGTTAATTTATTAAAAAAAGAAAATTATAAAATTATTGGAACTAAAATGGATGCTGAAAAAGAAATTAGTAAGTATAATAAACCTTTTAAATTTGCTTTAGTATTTGGAAGTGAAGGAAAAGGAATAAGTAAGGAATTACTTGAAGTATGTGATGATTTTATTAAAGTAGATATGAATAGTCATACAGAAAGTTTAAATGTGGCAGTAAGTGCTAGTATTATACTTTATTTTATGAGGTAAATTATGAATTATTTATTAGTTGGAAAAATATATAAAACGCATGGTATTAAAGGTGAAATTAAAATAATTAGTTATGTAGAAAATAGTAATTTAATTTATAAAGTAGGTTCATTTATTTATGTATCAGAAGAACATGAAAAATTTAAAATAATTAGTTATAGAAGACATAAAAATTATGATATGGTAGTTCTTGATGGATATAATTATATTAATGATGTATTAAGATTACTTGGTAAAAAAGTATATATTGATAGAGATAATAGTATTTTAAAAGATAAACTTTTAGATAGTGATTTAATAGGATTTACTGCATATTATAATGAAGAAAATATAGGATATATAAATGAAATAATTAATAATAATGG
>CAVCAD010000120.1:0-17365 GCA_963600145.1 Bacteroidaceae bacterium | reverse complement strand
ATTGAACTATTTATTAATATATATAAAATAAATAGTATTATAATTATTTTATTATTTACTTGTTATTATAAACTATATAATAAATATTTAATTAAAGATAATAGTACATATACTTTTATTAAAAAGTTTGAATTAATTACTTTAGTTTACTTAAATATACAATTAATTATAAAATATAATATAAACTTAAATTATGAAACAATTATTAAATTACTTGAAATTAATATACCTTATTTACTTACAGGAGTTATTTTAAATCTTACATTCTCTAAATCTAGTAAAGTTATAGATACTTATTTAACAATAAAAGATTTTGAAAGAGAAAAACGTATAAAAGATTCATTATTTAAATTAACACATGAAATAAAAAATCCACTCGCAGTAATAAATGGTTATCTTCAAATGTTTGATGTAAATGATAAAAAGAAAAGTAAAAGATATATAGCAATTATGAAAAATGAACTTACAAGAACATTAAATTTACTTACTGATTTTATGCAGTATTCTAAAATTAAAATTGATAAAAATGAATTTATGATATTTGATTTATTTAATGATATAAATAGTATTGTTAAACCAATTTTAATTGATCATAATATTAAATATATTTATCAAGTAGAAGAAAATTTAATTATTAATGCTGATTATGAAAGAATGAAACAAGTAATATTAAATTTAATAAAGAATTCTATAGAAGCTTGTGAAGGAAAATATAAACCATTAATAGAAATAATGGCATATAAAACTAATAGTAAATTACTGATTATAGTAAAAGATAATGGTACTGGTATGGATAAAGAAATTCTTGATAAAATAAAAGTACCATTTTATACAACTAAAGCAAATGGTACTGGTTTAGGTGTTAGTTTATCTAAGGAAATAATTGAGGCACACTCTGGTAATCTTTCATACACTTCTATTAAAAATGAAAAAACTATTGCTAAAATAGTACTTCCAATTTAATAATATTGGGGATATGGCCCATAATATGGTTGATAATAAACTACTCTTGGTCTATATGGATTAAAAATTCCTACTGCTACTGAACCTGTTAATGCACCTAAAAGAAATGGTGCTACTACTTGTCTTGAATTATTATATTTGTATATATACATAAAAATAACTCCCTTCTTTTTATTATATGGAAGTTATTTTATTTTATATAGTTTTAAGTCTATATACATTTATAGATGGCATATTATTAAATCTATATTTTATATAATTTGTACCTATTCCACTTGATACAAAAAGATATGTATTTCCTAACATATATTCATTTTTATAATATTTTTTACTACCTTCTACAGTTAAATATTTATTTAAATTAAATATATTTATATATCCATTTAATGAATTACCTGAAAGCATTAAGTTTATTGAACTATCATAATTTATTAAATCATCTGCTAAATCACTTTCAGAAAATAAAACTATTTTATATTCAGCATTATTAATATTTTCTTCTAAATTATCATAATATGCAAATGCTAAAGGAATATCAACTACACTTTTTGTACTACTAGAAAGACCTGAAATAAATATTGGAGTATATCCACTGTTATAGATTAAATCATATGAATTTTCAAGTAAAATAAAGCCACTTTCTTTCATTATTTCTTCATAATTATCTAGTTTATAATCATAATTCCCTTTTACAGCATATTTACCTAAATTAGTATCTATTTGATTAAACAAATCTATTATTATATTTTTATCTTCTTCTTTTAATGTTGATGAAGGTGAAATTAAATTACCAGTAAAAACTAAAATATCTGGTTTTATTAAATTAATTTGTTTTACTATTTTTTTAATATCTTCCTCAAATGTAGTACTATAATAAAATATATCTGAAATATGTACAATTTTTATACCATCAAAATTAGATGGAAGTATATCTGATTGTACTTTATATTCTTTTATAATTAATTGTTTTGGTTCAAAACATCTAGCATAAAGACAAAATAAAATAAATATTATTACTAAAAATATTATTATATTTATAAATTTATTATTATTTTTTCTCATATTTACACCATACTATAAGCAGACATTAATAATACAACTGTAATAAAATTATGTAAAAAATGAAATGTTATAGAAGTAAAAATATTATTAGTTTTATAATTCATATAAGCAAAAGAACTACCTAGTGCTCCATAAGGAATAATATAAAAGAAATTAAGAATACTACTTATATCAGTAAGAGAATGTAATAAACCAAAGACAAAACCACTAAATATAATGTATAACCATTTAGTATTAATAGAATCTTTTAAAATTTTTCTAAATGTTATTTCTTCTACTATTGGTGCTATAAAAACAGATGAAATCATAACAAGTAATGGATATTCAAAAAGTACTTTTCTTACTGCTTGTTCATTACCAGATATATTACCATTAAATATAAATATATTAAGTATTAAATTACTAAATATCATAATTAAAACGCCAATAAGCCATGCTCTAGCACCTATTTTAAAATATGAAGTAAAATTGTTTTTATAATCTATAAAATCTTTTTTTAAACTTTTTCTTAAAATTATTATAATTAATAATAAATATATTAAATTTGAAATAAAATTAGTAAGCATATTACTCATATTAAATACTAAAAGTAATAAATAAATTATAGTAGGAAAATACATAAATGCTATAATTGCTAGTGCTGGATTAAATATTAATTTTATGTTACTTTTTTCTATTTTTTTATCATTTCTCATAAACTAATATTAACATAATAAAAATAAAATAAAAAGAGATTTTAATTAAATCTAAAATCTCTTTTACATAAATTTACTTTTTATTAGTTAAGAATTGCTCTTCAAGTATTTCACTTGCATCATCAGATAGGAATTGCTTTTGAAGTTCAAGTTCAATATTTGAATATTCTTTTGCACCTGTACCTGCTGGTATAAGTTTACCTAATATAACATTTTCTTTTAATCCAGTAAGCATATCAACTTTTCCTCTTAATGCAGCATCAGTAAGTATTCTTGTAGTTTCTTGGAATGATGCAGCAGATAAGAATGAATCTGTTTCAAGAGATGCTTTTGTAATACCTAACATAATTGGTTTTCCAGTTGCAGGTATTTTACCAGCTAATATAACTGGTTTATTAGCATCAGCAAAATCATTAAGTGTAACAGCCATACCTTCGATTAAATCTGTATCTCCAGGTTCAACAACTTTAATTTTAGTAATCATTCTTTTTACTATACATTCAATGTGTTTATCATTAACATCAACGCCTTGTGATTTATATACTTTTTGAATTTCTTTAAGTATATACTCTTGAGCAGTAATTCTATCTGTTACAGCTAATAACTCTTTTGGAGCTATACTACCTTCTGTTAAAGGATCTCCAGATGATACCATTTGTTTTAATTCTACTCTTAGTTTTGAATTATAAAGTGTTACATGTTCACGAGTTTCAACATCGTTTGTAATCATTATTTTGTATTTGCCTTTTTCTTCAGAAATCTTTGTAATCTTACCACTAATTTCAGCAATAGTTGCTTTTGCTTTTGGAGTTCTTGCTTCAAATAATTCTTCTACACGAGGAAGACCTAAAGTGATATCTCCAGCTCCTGCAACACCACCTGTATGGAAAGTTCTCATTGTTAACTGAGTACCTGGCTCACCAATACTTTGAGCAGCCATAATACCTATTGCTTCTCCAATTTCAACAATATTTCCAGTTGCTAAATTACGTCCATAACATTTTTGACATACACCATTACGTGTTTTACAAGTTAAAATACTTCTAATTTCAATGTGGTCAATACCTGCTTCAAGTATTTTCTCAACTATACGTTCAGTAATAAGTTCATTTTTATTAACAATTACATTTCCAGTTTGAGGATTAATAACTTTTTGATTTGAAAATCTACCAAGTATTCTTTCTTGGAAAGATTCAATACTTGTATTACTCTTTTCATCCATAAATGCACTAACCTCAAGGCCTTGTATAGTTCCGCAGTCTTCTTCTCTTACAATTAAATCTTGAACTACATCAACAAGTCTTCTTGTTAAATATCCTGCATCAGCAGTTTTAAGTGCTGTATCAGCAGTACCTTTTCTTGAACCATGAGTTGATAAGAAGAATTCTTGTACGCTTAAACCTTCTTTAAATGAAGCAATAATTGGAATTTCAACAGGTGTTCCATCTGGTTTACTCATTATACCACGCATACCAGAAAGTTGACCCATTTGACTCTTATTACCACGAGCTTTACTTGTAAATATAATTGATAATGGATTTGATGTATCTTCTTCAATTAATTTTACTAAAGCACTTTGAACTTCATTTGTAGCTTCTTGCCATACATTTATAACATTATTTTTTCTTTCTTCTTCAGTAATTAAACCTCTATTAAATTGTTTATTTATTTGAGCTATAACTTTATTTGTTTTATCTATTATAACTTGTTTTTTATCGCTAACAGGAATATCTGAAAGAGAGAATGTAATACCTGATTTAGTTGAATACTTAAATCCTAAGTCTTTAAGTTTATCAAGCATTATAGATGTCTCAGTAGTTTTATATCTTTTGAATATTTGAGCAATTATTTTTTCTAAATCTCCTTTAGCAAATGCTCTTACTAAAGGCATCTTTTTAACTTCTTTTTCTAAGTCTTTACCTGGTTCAATAAAGAATTTATCTGGAGTTAATTTCTCAATATTTTCTTTACTTGGTTCATTTATGTAAGGATAAGTATCAGGTAAAATTTCATTAAAAATAATTTTTCCTACTGTTGTAACAATATATTTATTTCTTTGATCATCAGTAAACATTTTATACTTAAATGTCTTTGTTAATAAACAAATTCTTGTATGTAGAGTAATTTCTCTTCTTTCATAAGCCATTAATGCTTCATTAGCATTCTTATAAGCTTTTCCTTCATTTGGAAGATTTGCTTCCTCCATTGTTAAGTAGAAGTTACCAAGAACCATATCTTGTCCAGGTGTTACAATTGGTTTTCCATCTTTTGGATTTAATATGTTATTAGCACCTAACATAAGAATTCTAGCCTCAGATTGTGCTTCTTCTGAAAGAGGAACGTGAACAGCCATTTGGTCTCCATCAAAGTCTGCATTAAATGCTGTACAAACTAATGGGTGTAATTTTAATGCTTTACCACTAACAAGTTTTGGTTCAAATGCTTGAATACCAAGTCTATGTAATGTTGGAGCACGGTTAAGTAAAACTGGATGTTCTTTAATTACACTTTCTACTATATCCCAAACTCTTTCATCTTGATTATCTATTAATTTTTTTGCTCCTTTTATATTATGAGCAAGTTCTCTATTAACAATTTCATATATAACATGTGGTTTAAATAACTCAAGAGCCATTTCTTTTGGAATACCACATTCATACATTTTTAAATCTGGTCCAACTACAATAACAGAACGTCCACTATAGTCAACACGTTTACCAAGTAAATTTTGTCTAAATCTACCTTGTTTACCTTTAAGCATTGAAGATAAACTCTTAAGTGGTCTATTACCTACACCTTGAACGCTTCTTCCACGTCTACCATTATCAATTAATGCATCTACTGCTTCTTGAAGCATTCTTTTTTCATTTTGTACAATAATTGTTGGAGCACCTAATTCAAGTAATTTCTTTAAACGATTATTTCTATTAATTATTCTTCTATATAAATCATTTAAATCACTTGTTGCGAATCTTCCACCTGGTAGTTGTATCATTGGACGTAATTCTGGTGGAATAACTGGAAGTGCTTCAAGCACCATCCATTCAGGCTTATTTCCACTTTCAACAAAAGAATTTAAACAATCTAATCTTTTAACAAGTCTTATTTTCTTTTGACCTTGAGCTTTTTCTAATTCTTTTGTAATATCAGCAATTTCTTTTTCTAAATCAACATCTTGTAGTAATTTCTTTATTGCTTCTGCTCCCATACCAACTGTGAAACCATTACCATACTTTTCATAGTAAGCACGATATTCTTTATCTGATAATGTTTGTTTCTTTTCAAGTGGAGCAATACCTGGATCTAATACTACATAACTAACGAAATAAATAATTTCTTCTAGGTCACGAGGGCTTATATCAAGAGTAAGACCTATTTTAGGTGGAACTCCTTTAGCAAACCAAATGTGTGTAACGGGAGTTGCTAGTTCAATATGTCCCATTCTTTCACGTCTTACTTTAGAACGAGTAACTTCAACTCCACATCTATCACAAACAACATTTTTATATCTTAAACGTTTATATTTACCACATGAACATTCAAAATCTTTAGTAGGTCCAAATATTTTTTCACAAAATAGTCCATCTCTTTCAGGTTTTAAAGTTCTATAATTTATTGTTTCCGGTTTTTTAATTTCACCATAAGACCAACTTCTAATTTTATCAGGAGATGCAATTTTAATTTGAATTCCTTCAAACATATTAACTTCCATCATTATTATTCATCCCCTTTCTCAATTTCATCAAGTGTTTCTTCACTAAATTCTTCTTCATCTATTTCATCTAAATCATCTTGTTCATCATATTCAGTATTTTCTAAATCATCAAGTTCATCTGAATTACTTTCTTCTTCATTTAAAGGTTTAACTATTACATTAGAATCTTTATTTGAAGTATTAAAATCATCTATTTCATCTATTGTTTCTGGCATAGAATCTTTATCTTCTTCATCTTCAAGATCTTTTATTTCTTTAATTTCTCCACCACTTGTAAGTATTGATATATCAAGTCCTAAAGCTTGGAATTCTTTAATTAATACTCTAAATGATTCAGGTACTCCAGCTTCATTTACTGGTTTTCCTTTTACTAAACTTTCATATACTCTAACACGGCCAACAACATCATCAGATTTTATTGTTAATACTTCTTGAAGTATATGAGAAGCACCATAAGCATATAAAGCCCAAACTTCCATTTCACCAAATCTTTGTCCACCCATTTGTGCTTTACCACCAAGTGGTTGTTGTGTAACAAGTGAATAAGGTCCTGTTGCTCTTGCATGCAATTTATCATCAACCATGTGAATAAGTCTTATCATGTACATAACACCAACAGATATTCTCTTATCGAACGCTTCACCCGTCCTACCATCATATAAAACTGTTTTATAGTCAGCATCAAGTCCTGCTTCTTTAGTCATATTAGCAATATCTTCTTCAGTAGCACTATCAAATACTGGAGTTGCAACATGAACTCCTAATTTCTTAGCAGCCATTCCTAAATGAAGTTCTAAAATTTGACCTAAATTCATACGAGATGGAACACCAAGTGGATTAAGCATTATATCAACTGGAGTTCCGTCTGGTAAATATGGCATATCTTCTTCTGGAAGAACTAGTGAAACTACACCTTTATTTCCGTGACGTCCAGCCATTTTATCTCCAACTTGTATCTTTCTCTTTTGAATTATATAAACTCTTACTAATTTAATAACTCCTGGAGCAAGTTCATCACAATTATCTTTTGTAAATATTTGTACATCATGAACTATACCTGTAATTCCATGTGGAACTCTTAAAGAAGTATCTCTAACTTCACGTGTTTTTTCACCGAATATAGCATGAAGTAATTTTTCTTCACTTGTAAGTTCTTGCATACCTTTTGGTGTTACTTTACCAACAAGAATATCATTTTCTTTAACTTCTGTACCTATACGAATAATACCATTTTCATCTAGATTTTTTCTTGCATCTTCACTAACATTTGGAATATCTCTAGTAAATTCTTCTGGTCCAAGTTTAGTATCTCTACAATCAAGTGATAAATCTTCAAGGTGAATAGAAGTATATACATCATCTTTAACTATTCTTTCATTTAAAATTACAGCATCTTCATAGTTATAACCATTAAATGTCATAAATGCAACTACAACATTTTTACCTAAAGCAAGCTCTCCTTTATCAGTTGATGGTCCATCAGCAATTACCATACCTTTATGAACTTTATCACCTTTTCTAACTATCGGTTTTTGTATATAACAAGTACCAGCATTACTTCTTTCAAAACTTATAAGTTCATATTCTTTCTTTTCTTTAGAATTTTTAATTACTATCTTTTTAGCATCAACATAATCAACAACACCATCTATTTCAGAAAGAATTGTAACACCTGAATCACGAGCAGCAACATATTCAACACCTGTACCAACAATTGGAGCCTCTGTTTTCATAAGAGGAACTGCTTGACGTTGCATGTTAGCACCCATCAATGTTCTATTAGCATCATCATGTTCCAAAAATGGAATCATACTTGTAGTAATTGAAACTATTTGAGATGGAGAAACATCAATAAAGTTTATCTTATCTTTAGTTACCATTACATCATCGCCTCTAAATCTAGCAGGCATTGTATCATCAGTTATTTCATTATCTTCATTTACATTAATTGTAGCTTGTGAAATATAATATTTTTCTTCTTCATCTGCAGTCATATAAACAACTTCATCAGTTATTTTACCATTTACAACTTTTTTATATGGTGTCATAATAAAACCATATTCATTAACTTTAGCATAACTAGCAAGAGATGTAATAAGACCTATATTTTGTCCTTCTGGAGTTTCAATAGGACAAATTCTACCATAGTGTGAAATATTAACATCACGCACTTCAGTTCCTGCTCTATCACGAGAAAGTCCTCCTGGGCCTAAAGCACTAAGTCTTCTTTTATCATTAAGTTCTGCTAACGGATTAATTTGATCCATAAATTTTGATAACTGACTGCTACCAAAAAACTCTTTTAAAGCAGTTGTAACTGGTCTAATATTTATAAGAGTTTTAGGAGATACTTGGTCTATTTCTTGAGTACTCATTCTCTCACGAATAACTCTTTCCATTCTACCTATACCTACTCTAAATTGATTTTGAATAAGTTCTCCACCTTGTCTTACACGTCTATTACCTAAATGATCTATTTCATCATATTTACCAACACCATAATGTAAATTCATATAATATGAAATAGATGCATATATATCAGATATAGTAAGTCTTCTTGTATTAATACTTTGGTCATTACCAATAACTTTTATAATCTTATTTGTTCCATCATTAGCATATACAAGAACTTCTTGAATTTTATTATATTCATCTAATTCTTCATTAATTTTAACTTCTTTAACACCATATCCATTTTCAAATACACTAACTAATTGTTCAAATATTTCAGTAGTAATTAAAGTACCTTTTTTTACTAAAACTTTACCATCTACTTTAATATCTTGAGCAATCTTATTATTTAAAAGTCTATCTAAAACATTTAATTTTTTATTAAATTTATATCTTCCTACTTTAGCAAGATCATATCTAAATTTATCAAAAAATCTAGTAATTAATTGGTTTTTAGAACTATCTAAAGTTGCAGGTTCACCTGGACGTAATTTTTCATATATTTCAATTAATGCTTCATCAGTATTTTTAGTAGTATCTTTTTCAAGAGTATTAAGCATATACTCATCTTCACCAAATACTTTAATGATATCCTCATTACTAGAAAGTCCCAAAGCACGTAAAAAAGTAGTGATAGTTACCTTTCTTGTTCTATCAATTCTAACATAAAAAATACCACGAGCATCTAGCTCATATTCAAGCCATGTACCTTTATTTGGTATAACTTCACTAGTTATGATATCTCTTCCATTTTTATCTATTTCTCTTTTGAAATAAATACTAGGAGAACGTACTAACTGTGAGTTAATTACCCTCTCTACTCCATTAACAATAAATGAACCTGTACTTGTCATTAATGGAATATCGCCTAAATATACCTCTTGTTCCTTAACTTCACCAGTTTCATTAATAAATAGTCTTGCATTAACCTTAAGTGGTGCAGCATAAGTAACTCTCTTTTCTTTACTTTCTTTAATAGAATATCTTGGTTTATCTAAATGATAATCACCAAATTCTAAAGACAAAGTTCCAGAAAAACTTTCAACTGGGAAAACATCGTCAAATACCTCTTTTATTCCTTCCTTTAAAAATAAATCGAACGAACTTTTTTGTATTTCTAAAAGGTTGTTTAATTCAAGAACGTTTCGCACACTTGAGAAATTTCTTCTCTCTCTATGGTCTCCAAATTTCTGTGTTTTGTAAGCCACTTTTTCACCCCAATTCCTAAAATTTTAAAGAACAATTATTTAAACAACAAATAAATGTACCGCAATATATAATTTTACAATACCGTTATCAACTTGTCAAACAATTTCTTTACTTTTGTTTATAAATTTTTTAAATATTATTTTTCCTATAAAACGCAAAAAAGTCTTTTTTTTACAAAAAGACTATTTGTGAATATAATTAAGCAAGTTCTACTTCTGCGCCAACTTCTTCTAGTTTTGCTTTAATTTCATTTGCTTCATCAGCTGAAATGTTTTCTTTAACATTTCCACCAGCATCAGCAACATCTTTAGCTTCTTTTAGTCCAAGTCCAGTAATTTCTCTAATTATTTTAATAACTTGTAATTTTTGAGTTCCAGCTGATTTTAATACAACTGTTTTAGTGCTAGATTCTTCAACTGCTTCTGCTTGTACAGGAGCTGCTTGAGCAACAACTGCTGCTGGATCTACACCAAGTTCCTCCTTCATCATATCAACTAATTCTTTAACTTCAAGAATAGTCATTTCTTTAATACTATCAATTATTTCTTTACTAGATAATTTTGCCATTATTTTTCTCCTCCTTCATTTTTTTCTAAATTTTCTTTATACAAATTAAGTGCAATACTGAAATTTCTTACATGTTCCATTAATCCACTTGCAAACATATTTAATAAGCCTTCCATACTTGGAATAGATGCATAAGTATCTATTACTTCTTTTGAAGCAATTTCATTATCAATATATCCTACTTTAAATTCAAGTGATGGATGATTTTTAATAAATTCGCTAACAAACTTTATTGGCTCAATAATATTTTTTGAAAACAAGTATGCATTTGGTCCAGTAGTATATTCACTTAATTCGATATTTTTATCTTTAAGTGCGAGTTCAACAAGAGTATTTTTATAAATCTTAATTTCTGAATCGCAACCTTTAAGACCTTTTCTTAATTCTTTTGCTTCTTGATCAGTTAATCCTTGATAATTTAATAGTAAAAATGTTTTATTATTTTCAAGTTTACTTTTAATTTCATCAACAACTGCTTTCTTTAACTCAAGATTTTTTGCACTTGCCATAGTATCTCCTTTCTTTTTAAACATAAAGGGCTTTCCCACAGGAAAGCCTATAAAAGTTAATTATAAGCCCTCGGTAGGAATTATAGACAACCTACTGTCTTTGGTACTCGCTCTAAACGTAAACATTATAATATATTTTTAATTAAATGTCTAGTGAATTTTTATCAATTTTTAATCCAGGACTCATAGTAGAACAAATACTAATATTTTTAATAAATGTTCCCTTAACACCTGTTGGTTTATTTTTGTTAACATCATTTATGAATGCTTTTATATTTTCTTGTAATTTGTTTTCATCAAATGATAATTTACCTACTGCAGCATGAACATTTCCATAAGAATCATTTCTATATTCTACTTGACCTTTCTTAATGTTTTCTACTGCTAAAGCAACATTAGTTGTAACTGTTCCAAGTTTTGGATTAGGCATTAAACCTTTAGGTCCAAGTATTTTACCTAATTTTCCTAGACTTACCATCATATCAGGTGTTGCTACTATAGAATCAAAATCAAACCAATTTTCTTTTGAAATTTTTTCTAACATTTCTTCAGCACCTACATAATCAGCACCTGCTTTTATTGCTTCTTCTGGATTATTTTTAGTAATTACTAAAACTTTTTTTGTTTTTCCAGTACCATTTGGAAGAACAACAGAACTTCTAACATTCATATCTGTCTTCTTAGCATCAATATTTAAATTAAGAGCAACTTCTACAGTTTCATCAAAATTTCTTTTCTTGATACTTTTAAGTACTTTAACCGCTTCTTCTAGTGTATAAGTTTTATTTTTATCAACTAATTTTGAAGCTTCCACATAATTTTTACCGTATTTTTTCATTTTCTCCTCCTTTTTGTGGTTATTTAGGATTATTTTATTAATTATTCTTCTTTATCTTCATTATCGCTTGTTTGTTCACTTGCTTCTACTTCAACACTAGCTTCAGCAAGTTCTTTTGCAGATTCTTCCATAGCTTCAAATTCTTCTTCAAGTGCTTGAGCTTTAAGTTCTGCTTCTTTTGCTTCTTCTGCTTGTTCAGCAAGTTCTACATCATTTACACCTTTAATTGCAATACCCATATTACGTGCTGTACCAGAAATTGACTTAATAGCACCTTCAATGTCATATGCATTTAAATCAGGCATTTTAATTTCTGCGATTTTTCTAATATCGTCTTGACTTATTGTAGCCACAACTCCATTAGCTCCCTTGCTACTACCCTTTGTTAGATTTGCTGCTTTTAATAATAAACTAGGCGTTGGTGGAGTCTTTAATACAAACTCGAATGTTTTGTCTTCATAAACTGTTACTTCGGCTGGTATTACTTCTCCCATTCTTTCTCTAGTTGCTTCATTATATTTTGAACAGAAATCTGCTAAATTGATCCCAAGTGGGCCAAATATTGTTCCAACTGGTGGAGCTGGTGTTGCTTTACCTGCTTCTAATTGAATTTTTACCTTTTTTAATACTTGTTTTGCCACGAAAAACACCTCCTATTAGTTACTTTTTTTCGCGAGTGGTCCCGCTGATAAATCCTATCTCCCACTGACTAAAATAATTAAATAAATTAGTCCGTTTAAGATATTACCATAAATATACAATTTTTACAACATTTTTTTATACTTTTGATATTTGAATAAGTTCTACTTCTACAGGAGTTTCTTGACCAAATAAATCAATAAGAACATTTAATCTTTGATTATCAAGGTCAACACTTTCTATCTTACCAAACATTCCTTTAAATGGTCCATCTATAATTGTTACAGAATCTCCTACTGCAACATCAGTATTAACATTTTCTTTACCTGATGATTGATTTGCTAAAATCTTATCAATTTCTTCTTTTAATAATGGTGTTGGTTTAGCACCTTTTCCACTTGAACCTATAAATCCTGTAACTCCTGGTGTATTACGAACTACATACCAAGCTTCATCACTCATAATCATTTCTACAAGAACATAACCTGGAAACATCTTTTTTACTTTTTCTTTTTTTACACCATCTTTAACAGTTACTTCAGTAGTTTCTGGAATAATAACTCTAAAAATATTGTTTTCCATTCCCATACTTGCAGTTCTCATTTCAAGATTTTCTTTAACCTTTGTTTCATGTCCAGAATATGTATTAACTACATACCATAATTTTTCGCTATCCATATACTACACAAGCCCCCTTAAAAATGCAAATGCTACATCAAGTACATAGAAAAATGCTCCAAAAAACACAAGTAAAACAACAGTAACTACAGAATAATTAATTACTTCTTTTTTACTTGGCCAATGACTTTTTTTCATTTCTTTAACTACCCCAGAAAAATATCCGGTAATATTTGAAAATATTTTTTTCATCTTTCACTCCTTTTTTATATCAATAAAAAAACACTGTCGTGTTACAAAGAATATAACACATATTTATCAATAATACAAGAAAAATTTCTAAGAAAATAAATTATTTATTTTATGTAAACATTTATGATTTTTAGCAAGTAATTTTACTCCAACACCATTTCTAAAAGCAATTTTAGCAATATTTTTATCTACTTGTACTACTACACCATTACCAAAAATATCATGTTTTACATTATCTCCTGGTTTTAAATCATTATTTATATTTTTATTATACATATTATTTATAAATTTTTCTTTTTCTTTTTCTTCTTCTATTTCAAGTAATTTTTGATCTATTTCACTAATAAATCTGCTTGGTTCATTTGAATTTATTTTACCAAATAACATTCTTTTCTTAGCATTTAATAAATATAATTGTTCTTTGGCACGTGTAATTCCAACATAACAAAGTCTTCTTTCTTCTTCCATCTCTTCTTCATCATAAAAACTTCTGCTATGCGGAAATATTCCTTCTTCCATTCCTAATATAAATACTATATTAAATTCAAGTCCTTTCGCAGAATGAAGAGTCATTACATTAACACCATCATTATCTTCATTTTTATATTGTTCTTTATCACTTACTAAGGAAATATTTTCTAAAAATTCTTCAAGTGAATATATTCCTTTTTCTTCAAAATTTAATGCAACACTTCTAAATTCTTCTAAGTTTTCAAGTCTAATTTCATCTTCTAATAAATGTGAATTTTCTAAACTAGATTTTATACCACTTTTTAAAAGTACTTCTTCTATTAATTCATAAACAGACATCTTTTTTTCATCTTCTATTAATTCTAAAATAATTTTTTTAAAAATTAATTCTTTTGAATCTTCTATTGCATCAAACATACTAATATTATTTATTCTTGCTTTTTCTCTTAATTCTTCTATTGTTTTTTCTCCAATTTTTCTTTTTGGAGTATTAATAATTCTCTCTAAACTAATATCATCATTTTTATTATATATTAAATTCAAATAAGCTATTAAATCTTTTATTTCTTTTCTATTATAAAAGAAATAACTTCCAATTATTTTATATGGTATATTTTCTTTTACTAGTGCTTCTTCTACTTTTCTTGACTGAGCATTTGTTCTATATAATACACCAATATCACTATATTTATATCCATTTTTATGATAATTTTTTATTTTATCAATTACATAACTAGTTTCTTTGTCTTCATTTTCAACCCTAACATACTTTATTTTAGCTCCTTCTTCTTTTGAAGAAAATAAATTCTTTTCTTTTCTGTTTTTATTATTTTTAATAACACTATTAGCAGCTTTTAAAATATTACCTGTACTTCTATAATTTTCTTCAAGTAATATTACTTTAGCATCTTTATAATCTTTTTCAAAATTTAAAACATTTCTATAATTAGCATTTCTCCATCCATATATACTTTGGTCTATATCACCAACAACAAATATATTTTTATATTTACTAGCAAGTATTTTACATAAATCATATTGAACTTGATTAGTATCTTGATATTCATCTACTAATATATACTTAAATTTATTTTGATATCTTTCAAGAATATCTTTATTATTTTTAAGTATTTTATAAGGTAATATTAATAAATCATCAAAATCAACAGAATTATTTCTTTTAAGCATTTCAATATATTTAGAATAAATACTTGGAATTAATTCAAACTTTTCACCTTTCATATATTTACCATATTCATCAGGACTTAATCCTTCATTCTTAGCAAAACTAATTTGACTTATAATAAAAGATGGTTCTATATACTCTGGGTCAATATTTAATTCTTTCATTATTTTTTTGATAATTGATAATGCATCATTTCTATCAAGTATTGTTATATTTTTGTTATATCCTAAAACACTAGCATTTTCTCTTAAAATTTTAAAACCAAATGAATGAAAAGTACCTAAAAAAATTTGATCTGCTAAATCAAAAATTTTATTACTTACTCTATTTCTCATCTCTTTAGCAGCTTTATTTGTAAAAGTTATCGCAAGTATTTCAGATGGTTTTACATCATCATTTATTAATTTAACAATTCTTTCTGTTAATACTTTTGTTTTTCCTGAACCTGCTCCTGCGAGAACTAAACAAGGTCCTTCTTTATGATTAATTGCTTCTATTTGTTTTTCGTTTAACATTTATATTTACTCCTCTTTCAAGAAATAAGAATTCATAAATTAATTGTGAATTCTTATTCTTTTTCCATATTTATTTTATCAAAAGCACCTAAATCAACAACATCATAACCTAAGTCACTAAGTTTTGTATAGGCAATATTACTTCTAGTACCACTTTTACAGTATACATATATAGTTTTAGTTTTATCTAAAGTTATATCTTCATTTATTTCATCATAAGGAATATTAATAGCATTTACTATATGTCCTAAATTATATTCTTCTTTTGTTCTTACATCAATAATTATAGAATTATCTGTATTTATTAATGATTTATTATTACAACCAAATAATATTAAACATAAAATAACAATTATAATTTTTTTCATTATTTAGATAAATCAACCTCAATTTCTTTAGTATTACCATCTCTTATAACAGTTAATACTATTTTATCATTTTTAGTAGATTTATATAATTGATATCTTAAATATGCTATATTAGAAACTTTATTATCATTTATTTTTATTATAATATCATTTGCTTTTATACCTGCTGAAAAAGCTGGTGAATTAACTTCTATATCAACTACAATAACTCCATATGTTATTTTATTTTTAGTTAAATATGAATTATATAATGGACTAGATATTGCATTTGCTACATTATACATAGTTATTCCTAAATAAGGATATGAACTACTTTCTCCATTTATTATTTCTTCTGCTTTTTCAATAGCTACTTCAATTGGAATTGCAAATCCTATTCCTTCAACACCAGATGCTGAGATTTTAGCATTAATCACCCCAATAACTTCACCATTTGAATTACACAAAGGTCCACCACTATTTCCACTATTAACTGCAGAATCAGTTTGTAAAACATTCATAATATAATCACTTTGATATGAAGATGATAAACTTACTTCAACTAGTCTTTCTTTTCCAGATAAAATTCCTCTTGTAACAGTCCAAGAATATACATCCCCAAGTGGAGCTCCTATTGTAAATGTTGTATCCCCAACTCTCATGTCATCGCTTTTTCCTATAATAGAAGCAGAATAACCTTCTTTTGTCTCTGTTTTAAGAATAGCAACATCTGCATATTCATCACTACCAACTAAACTTGCTACAACTGTTTCTCCATCTGTATATGATACTTTAAATTCTTCTCCGCTATCTATAACATGGTGATTAGTAATAATATAACTGTGATCACCATCTATTCTATAAATAAATCCAGAACCAGAACTATATAAAACATTTTTCTTATATGTATTAATTACAACTACTGAATTATATACTTTTTCAACAGCATCAGCTATTCCTACATCTGTAACTGTTACATCTTTTTCTACTTTTATTATATTTTCACTAAAATAATTAGGATACTTTTTAACTATAAAATAAAATATTGCTGCTCCTAACAAAATACAAAATAAACTTAATAAAACTAATCTAAATATTTTTTTTGTTTTTTCTTTCATATTTTCACTTACCTTTACTAAAATATATTATAGTATTTTTTTTAAAATAAAAAAAGATATTTTGATTAAATATCTCATATTTCTACTAAATCAATATCAACATATAAAGAATTATCTTTTACATCATCACATAAATCTTTATCTAAATATACTAATATTCTATATATACTTTCATCTTCTATAGAATAATTATTACTATTTATTATATAT
>CAVCAD010000119.1:0-2642 GCA_963600145.1 Bacteroidaceae bacterium | reverse complement strand
TCATTTTTTTAAATTAATATCTATATCATTTATGAAAAACTATTGTTTTAAACTAATATATTGCACTAGATAAATGATAATCAATTTTTTCAAATATTTAAGATATACAAAAATCGAAGGAAGTATTAATTATATACTTTCATATATTTAATACTTCCCTCGACTATATTATAGATGACAAAAATTATTTTTCTTTTATCATTTTATTAACTAATAATCCCACGTTTGTTCCTAACTCATTTTTAATTTTTGTAATATCTTCTGCTAATTTTTTTTCTCTTCTGATTGCATTTTTAATTCCCGGTTCAAACTCCTTAAAATTTAAAGATTTTTTTCTATAACCGCATACATCGTGTAGTCTCTTTTCTATATATCTTCTTCCAGAGTTATTCATTTTTCTATTTATTATTAAATCTTCTTTATTCTCAAAATCAAATTCATCAAAATGCATATATAACCATAGTTCAAAACTTGGATTACTAATATACAAATTCACATTATTCTTCTTACAAAACTCAACTACTTTATCATATTGTTTTTCTGTAAAACTATCTTTATCTCGATCCACTACCATATTAAGTGAATCAACATCAGATGAATAAGTAACATCCTGTGCTTCAAAATACTTTTCAAAGTTTTTAGCCATATCTTCATATGCCTCATTTTTAAACAACTGCATAAATATAAAATCTAAATCCTTATAAGGTATCCTATAATTATCATCTTTATACATTTTATTTAACTTTGTAAATGTGTTAACTAAATCAATTTCACCTGGATTTTCATGATTCCAATTTAATAATTTATTTTTTAGTTCACTTACTGTTACTTCATTAGCAGAATTATCAATAAATGTTTGTAATAATTTAATAACATGTGTTGGATTGCTATGTCCTTGATTTGCATAATCCCTCAAAACATTAACAACAGTTACATTTTCTTTTATCAATAACTCATTCAATTTTTCAAAATATTTAGGTTCTGTTGCTGAACCTTCAGAAACTATAAAATACTTTTTTCTATAATCAATAGTTTCAGATTCTCTTTCTGTAGCAAATGTTTCTTTAATCCTCATAATTAGTATCTATGTTGGCTATAGCACCAAATCTACCTTCCAAATATGCTTTATCAATTTTCCTATCAAATCTTGCTACATCTTTAAATTCTTCTAGAGAAAATATTCTTGTGCTGCCTTCTTCTGATTTTTCTGCAAACCATATTTCATCACGTCTAACTAAATCAAAATCTAATGTTTTTAATTCATGTGTAGTTATTATTAATTGGTTAGTATTACTTGATTCTAAAAATAATTTTAATAACCCTTTAACAAGTAATGGATGCAAGCTACTATCTAATTCATCTATTAAATAAACTTTGTTATCAGTTAATAATATATCAAGTAATTCTAATATTCTAATAGTACCATCTGACTCTTCATATGCTCCAAAAGAATATTCACTGTTATTATGCATGAATTTTAAACTTTTTACTTCAAATTTATTATTTTCATCTTTCCTAATAGTATATAAATCATTTTCAATTCTTAATGTGCAACTATTAATATTTGATTTTTTAGAAATCATTTCAAAATCATTGATAAAATTAGCAAAATCAACATCCGACATTCTTGTTCTAATACTATTAATATCATAATCACCAGTTTCAATATTATTAATATTTATATCCATTTTATTTAAATATTTAATTATTTTATCTTTTTTATTCACATAATCTAATGGTAACAATTTATGTGATGTAGGTCTTATAATTATCATTTCATTCGCTAAAAAATTAAATACATTTAGAATATCTTTAAAGAAAACATCATTATTTTTTGACATTATTAACCTTCTTGACATTTCAAGTAAAAATAAATCAAAATTATTATTTTTCATTTCTTTTAAACAAGTATTAAAATATTCATTTTTTTCTTTTATATCTGATTTAATTATTTTTTTCTTTAAATCTCTTTCAAAAATAATTTTTTCTGTAGGTTTAGTCATATCAATTAGCCATTCACAGACCAATTCATTTTTTGAAAAATTTAACTCAAAACCATATGAATATAATTTTTCATCTATTTCTATTTCATATTCAAAATATGAATCCTTATTTGGATTACCATTTTTTCCTCTATAAAATTGATTATTTATTAATGTTCTTGTTCCACCATTAAAAATATCTTTAATAATGCTTATAGCAATTATTAAATTAGATTTACCTGATCCATTCGCACCAAACAACCCTGAAAATTTAAGAATCTTTTTATTATTTGTTTCAATAATATGATTCTCATTATTTCTTACTTTTCCTGCTAACATTGAAAAATGTTGTAATTCATCAAAAGACCTAAAATTTCTAACTTTAAATCCAATTAACATATTCATAATCCTCCTATTAGTAATATAATTATATTACATTTTTTCTCATTTGTGAAGGTTATTATACGTAATTTTTATAAAAAATCAATAATTTATGTGATTTTTTCACATTTATCTATTCTATTTTTTTTATAATTGGTGCTTTATATGAAGGTATTTTATATTCATTTAATTTATTTTTTAAATATACTATAGTAGATATTATAGATGAAAGTATTAATGAAAATATAAATATTAATATTTTATATAAATTTTTATTAT
>CAVCAD010000118.1:0-4266 GCA_963600145.1 Bacteroidaceae bacterium | reverse complement strand
ATTTTACAAAAAAAATATCCAAGTGTTATTTTTTCATATAATACGGCACTACATATTTTAAATCTTACAAATAGAACACCATCAGAAATTGATATAACAGTTCCTAGAGATAAAAAAGTAAGAGGAAATTATAATGTTCATCGTGTATCTGATAATTATTATGAAATCGGTATTATAGAAGCATCAAGTCCATTTGGTAATCCAGTTAAAGTATATAATGCTGAAAGATGTATTTGCGATATGTTAAGGTCTGAAAAAGAATTTGATCTAGAACTTCAAAATAGAGTGTTAGATTATTATTTTAGTAGTAAAGATAAAAATATAGAATTATTATTAGAATATTCAAAAATATTTAATATCTATGAAAAAGTTAATACAATTGTGGAGGTTATGATGAAATGGTAGATATAACTGATATAAAAAGATTAGCAAAAGAACTAGAGAATAAATATGATCTTAATTATTATGAAATATTACAGAGATAATTGCTTGAAAGAGTATTAGAAAGAATATTTGTGTCTAAATATCAAGATAACTTTATTTTAAAAGGTGGATTGTTATTATCTGCTATGTTTGGTATTGATAATAGAATGACTAAAGATATGGATGCTACGATTACAGGAATAGATGTATCAAAAGATAAAATGTTAAAAGTACTAAATGAAATATTAAGTATTAATTTAAAAGATGGTGTTAAATTTGATGTAGTAGATATAACAGATATTAGAGAAGATGATGAATATGGTGGTAATAAATATCATATTGTAGGTAAATTACAAAGTTTAAAAGTTAATCTAGAAATTGACATATCTACTGGCGATAAAGTTACACCAAGAGAATTAAAATATAAATATCCTTTAATATTTGAAGAAAGAACAATAATAATAAGTAGTTATAATATTGAAACAATATTAGCAGAAAAAATTGAAACAGTATTAAAACGTGGGTTGTTTAATAGTAGAATGAAAGACTTTTATGATATATATTATTTCTTAACTAAATTAAGAAAAGAGATAGATATAAATATTTTAAAAGAGGCAGTGGATAATACTTTTTCTAAAAGAGATTCATTTGAATATTCAAACGACTATCAACAAATTATTGATTCTATTATTGGTAATGAAAGATTAGAAAGACTATGGAATATTTATAGCAACAAGTATAAATATGCTAATGGTATAGATATTAATGAAATATTAAATTTATTAAAAGATATAATCAAAGAATTAAATTTAGAAGTAGTTGCAGTATGAAATTATTGTAACGGTGATATGCAAAGATACAACACTGTAAAATAGTGTTGTTTTATACAATAAATTTAAAAAAGTTGACTTATTTATTAAAAAAATGTATGATGTTATCAATGAATGAAAAAATAACAATATCAAAATAAAATAATAACATAATATATAAAGGAGGTAAAAATATGAATTATAATGACATTTTAATTAAGTATATTGATAACTGCCCTTATGATGAACCTATTTTTATTGAAGAAATTAAAGATTATTTCAAAAAGATAGTTCAAGATAATTTCGAAAATACTTTTAAAAATATTTATGTATATATAAATAGATTAGTTAAGGAAAATAAATTATCTCAATTTATAAAAGGTATTTATTATAAACCTAAAAAAGGTGTATTTGGTAATAAACCATTAAATATTAACAAAGTTATTGAGAAAAAATATTTATATGATGAAAATGGAACAAAAGGGTATTTTACTGGAGCATATTTATTTAATAAAGTAGGACTTACAACACAAGTTCCTAAAGAAATATTAATTGTAACTAATGAGTGTCCTAATGCTAATGAATATAATAATAAAAATTTAGGAGTAACTATTAGAAAGCCTAAAACTTTAATTAATGAAGATAATTATAAATATTTACAATTATTTGATATATTAATTAATAAAGATAATATTAAAATAGAAGTAGATAATGAAAAGGATATTATTTATAAATTTATTGAAGATAATAAATTAGAATTTGAAAAAATATTTGAATACGCTAATAAAACAAATAATTTAAAACCAATAATGAAGTTATATGAACTAGGAGGCTACAATGTTAAGTAAAGAACTTTTAGAAGAATTGATTTTAAATATAAATAATAGAACAGGTATTAGAAACGATATATTAGAAAAAGATTATTATGTTTGTCTTGTATTAAAAGATTTATCAAAAAAGCAAGATAAATTACAAGCATATTTTAAAGGTGGAACAGCAATATATAAGATATTAGATCATATGAATAGATTTTCTGAAGATATAGATTTAACTGTAAAAGTAAATGATAACGAATCTAATAATAGTAATAGAAAGAGACTTAAAAATTCAGCACTTGGATATAAAATACAAGGATTAGAGTTAGATAAAGAAGAAACAATAGATAAAAAAGGTAGTATAACTTCATTTTATAAATATGATTCCTTATTTAGTATGAATGAATTATTTAAATTAGAAAAAATTCAGATAGAATCAACATCATTTACAGTATCAGAACCTGTTAGTACATACATTATTGAACCATTAATATATAAATATGCACTAGATAATGAAAAGAAATTATTAAAAGAAGAATACAATATATCTGAATTTAATATTGAAATAATTAAATTAGAGAGAATATTTGTTGATAAGATATTTGCAGCTGAATTTTATTTTGAAAGAAATATGTATGAAGATGTATCAAAGCACTTATATGATATTTCTATTATGATTAAAAATGATGATATTAAGAAAATGTTAAAAAATAAACAAAAATTAAATAAATTGATTAGTTATAAGAGAAAAGAAGAAGAATCAAGATTAGGCGGTATTGCAAGTAATAAAAAAATAAAAGATTTTAATTATATGAAACTTAAATTTAATGATGAACTAATTAATGCTTTTAATAAAATGCAAAGAATATATGTTTTAGATGATGAAAGTATGTTAACAATTGACGAGGTTAAAAATACAATCAAAATATTATTTGAAATCTTTAAAGATTTATAGGAAAAATACTAATGGATTATGAAAAGAAAAATTAGATGAAATATGTTAAGATTTTAAAAAAGTTCAAGATGGAGAAATAGTATTTAATGTTATGCAATTGAAACTGGCTATTATTCTGCATTTGGTGAAAATTATGATTATTGTTATTACCCGACAAACGAAATGGATAGTATACTAAATAGAAAGTATGATTTAATACGTAAATTAATATTTTCTAAAGATTATATGGAGACACTAAATATTATTGATTTAATGTTATACTCCAATTATACGTGTGAAGAAATATCAAATCCTGAGTATAGCGATGATGATGAAGTAATAGATACATTTGATATGGATATAGACTCATTAAAAGAAAATCTAGATTTTGATATAAATACTGTCATACTATATGCTGTATACGCAATTATAAAGAGTGACACTTCAGATAAATTCAAAAAAATAGATGGTTATATAAAAAACAAGCATATAAATATAAGAGATTGTCAAAATTTAGGAATAGAAGAAGCACCTAATTTAGATGCGATTTATGATGAATGGTTAAAATATAAAAATAAATAAAGGAGGTAAAAAGATGAATGAAAGAATTGAAGAATTAACATTACTTTTAATGTATTTAACTTCATGGGATGAAGAAAGTTTATTTTATGATGAAAATGATAATTTGGATAAAGGAGTAATAAAAAACGCATGGAAAGGTTATTCGTTTGATGCTATTAATAAATTAACTGAAAATGGATATTTGTATCCGACAAAATATAAAAATAAGTTTGTTACATTAACAAAAGAAGGAAAAAAGCTAGCTGAATCATTAATAGAAAAATATATTAAATAAAATATATAGAAAGTAGGAAAAATGGAATTATTATTAGAGAAAATGTTTGAAAACAAATCTCCAAGTGAGATATCTACTACGTTAATTAACTTGAATAAATATAGATTAAATAGTAAAGAGCACATAAGAAAATACAATAGATTAAGAAAATTATATAGTGAAATTATTGATAGTATGGGAAATCATATTATAGATGGAAAATATAATATAAATGATAACTATAATTCTATTTATGATGATATTGATAAGGAAATAACAGAATTAGATTTAGATTTAGATTCAAATGATGTTGATGATAGGACTATACTAAATGATTAGTTTATGTATAAAAATCATCCAAAATTAACATCAATAACCGAAATTTATTTGCAGAAAAATAAGTTTAGAAATGCCGAAAAAGTAAAAATGTTAAATAGTATGAAAAACTCA
>CAVCAD010000117.1:0-2238 GCA_963600145.1 Bacteroidaceae bacterium | reverse complement strand
TAGGACAACTGAAAATGCTATTAAAAAAGAACAAGGTTATGAAAAGAAAAATATTATAAAAATATTTGAAGATGGATGTTTATGAAATTTAAAACTTTTATTCTTAAAGTATTAAATGACATAATCTTAAATTTTATTACTATTAGCAATAACAAAAAAATAGATACTTAAGTCAACTTAAGTATCATCATTAATTTTTTTTACCTGTTTTTTCTTTTTCTTTTTACTAAATAATTCATCATAATATTTATCTAAATTTTTTAAACTTTTATAACAATTATATTTAGTAAGATTCCCTTTCCATGATTTATACTGTTCTTCTATATCATGAAGTGTCATTTCTTTATTTATTAAAAAATTTTTAAATTTTTTTAATTTCCTTTTTTCTCTTATAATATTAGCTTTAACTGGTCTTCTTACTAAATAACCAGTTTCAGTTAATCTATATCTAATCTTTAAAAAAGTAAAACCCTTATCTATCCTATATATTTGGGTTTTATCTTTATGAACAAAAATACAAAGATTTTTACATATAACTTTTATTTCTTCTAAAAGATTTTTTAATTCTTCTTTACTATTACTTATTATGTATATATCATCCATATATCTACCATAATATTTTAAACCTTTTACTATTTTACAATAATTATCTATTTCATGTGGAAAATATAAACCAGATATTTGAGATATTTGACTACCTATACCAAGAGATCTATTTAAAAACTTTTCTTTAGTTTTTAAAGTATTAGCTTTAGCATATTCAAGTGAATCAAAAGGTTCATCTTCAGATACTTCATAAGAAGAAATATCTAATTTAAAACTACTAATTAAATGTTTCATTAAATTAAGAGTATCTTTATCTTTAATAATCTTATCATACATTTCAAATAATTTTTCATGATTAATATTATCATAAAACTTTCTAAAATCAATTAATAATGCATATCCAATATTACCATATTTACGATAATATTTATGTAAATGTGTTTCTATTCTTCTCCTAGAAAAATCTAAACCTTTATTTTTAACAGAAGCACCATTATCATAGATTAAATAAGGATTTACTATACTAGTTAAATTATCACATAATGCTCTTTGAATAACTCTATCATAAAAAGATATTGCTCTTATATATCTTTCCTTTCCTCTTTCATTTATAAAAAAGGAATAAAAATCTCCTTGTTTATATGTTTTATTTCTAAGTTCTATTTGAGTTTTTCTAAAATTCTTAAGAAAATTAAGTTCATATAACTGTACACTTTTTTTAAAACTAGAATTCTTTCTTGATTCTAAAAAACTATTCATTAGTACATTAGCATTACTAATTCTTTCTATCAATTTATTTTCATTATTTTCCATATAAATTAATTTCACTTTGTATATAACTCTAACTGACGTATCAGAGAGTATCAAAGCACCTATTCGCCTTTCGGTCAGGATAAAATCTCCTTTTACAAAATCACAACGGTACGTAACCTAGTCATTGTGTGACAGTAAAATCAGGGGCGCACTCCCCCAGAGTTGCTCGCATTGTTGTTGTTGCTATTACCATTGTTGTTGACGTTAGCGAACCAGGAAGAACGGAATTTTTATTACAGATTTTACCCTTGTATATTTTTATTTATTTTATCTTTTTGTTTTATTATTGGCTGGTTTTATTTCTTCATTTAACACCTCTTCTTTCCTTTTAATTTCATTTTTTTCATGTTCTTCTTTTTTCTTAGTTAAACCTAAACTTACAAGTAATTTATTATCTGACTTTCTCCAACCTTTTAATAAATATATTTCTCTTTCTATTACATCAACATATTTCATATATTTTTCAACATCAGGGTGACATACGAATATTACATATTGCATTTCTTGAAATAAATCTTCGCAATTACAAATTGCTAAATCTTGATAATTTCTTCTTAAGTAATACTCTTCAATATTAGTAATATGAATACTATTAGCTATTGCTATATTTTTAAGTAATTCTCTTAATATATCAAGTATATAATCTCTTTCCTTATCAATGAACCAAGCAGGAAATCTTTCAAGAAAACCATTATTCAAATTATATGAACTAAGAATATTTTGAAGTTCATTTGTTTCATCTTCAGTAAAGTTATATTCTTCTTTCAAAAATTCAATATCTCTTCTTCTACTCTTGATTCCAAAATCCCTAAGCATATATGAAGTTACCCACAATCTTAATTTAACTGCATTATGGAAAAATTCCATGTTGGTAATACC
>CAVCAD010000116.1:0-3881 GCA_963600145.1 Bacteroidaceae bacterium | reverse complement strand
CCTGAGATATGTTCTTATTATACAGATGAATCAAATACTTCAATAGCGATTAAAAGAAAGGCAAACTTAATTAAAGAGTGTTCTGAAATTTATAGCGATGGTAAAGATTATACAAAACTAACAGGCAAGCAAACAAGTAATATTGATAAAACCATAGGAAATAATCAAAAGAAGGATGATCAGTCAAAAGAAGGAGTAGATTTGCCTCTAATAGGCACTGGAGATCCAATATCCTGTAAAGAAATGCTTGGTGAAAAGGGTGTTAGTTTATTAAAAGGTGCATTTTTACTTATAAAGATAGCTGCTCCATTACTTTTTATACTTTTAAGTATGATTGATTTTATGGGTGGTATTACTAGTGACAATCCAGAAAGTGCTAGAAATAAAGCCTTTAGTAATATGAAAATAAGAGCTATTGCTTGTGCACTACTATATAATTTACCACTACTTATTAAAGTAGCTTTTGATCTACTTGGTGTAATAGAGCTTGATAATTGTGGTGTATGGTAAAATATGGTATAATTGATGATATTTAAGGGGAGTATAATATGGAAAAATTAGATGCAAATAAAATTATTAATGATTTTGATTATGAAAGAATTAATAAAAAAGGAAAAGCCGAAGGCTTTGTTAAACAAATTGTAGAAGTTTTAAAGCAATATAATGAAGGTATAAATACAGTTGGATATACTGAAAATGATATTAATGATTTGAAGAAGGTTTTAAAAGAATTACATAAATTTTTAATAGATTATAAAAAGCAAGAGATAAATTCATTAAATTCTATTAATAAAATACAACAAATACGTTCATTTACTGAAGATATTTTACAAAATATTGATAAAAATAAAGAAATAAATATTTATACAACTGAAGAAATAGACAATTTAAAAGCATTAATAAAAGAATTACATGAATTATATGAAGAAACTATTAAAAATAGTATAGCATATGCTAAAACAGATTCTGAAAAATATAAAAATGCATTTATTGCAAATGCAAATTTAGAAGAAATTATTAATAATCCAAAAGAATTTACTGAAGAAGAAATAGATAAATTAAAACAACTAAATAATACATTAAATAATTATTTAACTAATTATAAAAAAACTACTACATCATTAGAAGAAACACAAGAAAAATTACCCGATAATTTATTTGAAAATTTAGAATCAATAGAAAAAAATTTTTCTGAATGTATATTTAATAGAGACTTAAAAGGTATTATAGATAATGATGCTAAATTTAAAGAAGAAGTATATAAAGTTAAAAAATCTTATATGACTAATTCTTTAGTAGTGGATAAATTAACAAAATATCAAAAAGATCATGAATTCTATTTTGCGTTTTTTAGTAATAATATTAAAAATGGTACTGATACTAAATTATTACTTGATAATGTCGAAATGACTGTTAGAAGTATAATGGAATTATTAGGTAAGGAAAAGAAATCAAGCAAAGATTATGCTGATTTAAAAACTTTAACAGATGAATTTAATGAAAAATATGTATCATGTAAATCATATATATTAAGTAATAATGATGTAAATTCTCAATTTTATTTAGCAAGACTCGAAAGTTATAAGTCACAGTGTGACAGTAGTAAAAAAGAACTTGTAAAGCAAGAAAAACATTCAAAAATTGATAAAAGAAGAATAGCATTTAAATTTATAGGAACACCACTTAATTTACCAATTAAATTATTTATGGAAAGTTTTACTACTGCTTTTCCAGAATTAAAGGGTATTAATGATAGAATGTCTAAATTTAATTTAAATGATTATGCTTTTAAAAATTTTAAATTTTTAAAATATGAAGAAGATTATACAAATTTACAAAAAGGACATGCATATTGGAAAAGTTATAAAGATTTAAGTAAAATGGAACAAATAGATAAATTTATGGTTGATTTTGATGTAATTAATAAATCATTTGGTACACTTAAAAGATTATTTGATTTTACTCATAATTATTCTTATGGAGTTGTTAACAATATGGTAGGAGGAAAAAAGAGATAAATGAAAGATGGAATATTTAATGTAACTTTAGATGATGGAAGCATAAAAGAATATAAAATAGTTGCTGTAGTAGATGATGAAGAAAAGTATTTATTTGCTATTGAAACTAATTTATTAATTGATAATAATTTCTTAAATAAACCAGGTTTTTCAGTTTTTTCTTTAGTAGAAGATGGTGATGACTATATAATTTCTAAAGTAAAAAATAAAGAAAGAGCTTTAGAAATTGAAAGAGAAATTTTAAAAGCATCAATAAAAGAAATATTTAATAATTAAATTATTATAATCACTTTATTTCTATAACTCATATAATATATGGGGAAATAGAAATGAGTGATTTTATTTTAGGTAAGTCAAAAATAATAGATTTAAGAAATAGAAATGAATTTTTAAATAATCATATGTATGGTGCTTTTAATATACCTTATGATGAACTTTTAAATAATTATAGAAAATATTTAAATAAAAGTGAATTATATTATTTATATTGTAAAACAAATAAACTTAGTAGAAGAATGAGTATGATACTTAATTATTTAGGATATAATACAAAAGTGTTGGATTAAATATTGAAAACATTATATAATGTTTAGTGGTTGAAATAATATGATAAATTTTATAGATAAAATAATAGTCTTTATACAAAATATGGGAATTTATAGTCCAATTTTAGCTTGTTTTTTTATAATGATTGAATCAATTTTACCATTTTTACCATTAGGTTTTTTTATAACTATTAATTTCATGACTTTTGGATATTTATTAGGTTTTATAATATCATGGATATTTACTATTATAGGTTGTATGATATCTTTTTATATATTTAGAAAAGGATTTAATAATAAGTTTACACTTCTTATTAAGAATAGAAAATTACTAGAAAATACTATGTATAAAATAAATAATTTAAAATTAAGTAATATTATTCTTATAATAGCTATTCCTTTTACGCCTGCTTTTATGATTAATGTAGCAGCAGGTCTTTCTAATATAAGTACTAAAAAATATTTAATTGCTTTAATAATAGGTAAAATTTCTTTAGTATTTTTTTGGGGATATATAGGGACATCACTTATTGAAAGTATAAAAAATCCAATTATTCTTTTTAAAGTTATAATTTTAGTTATAATTGTATATATATTTAGTAAAATAATTGAAGAAAAAATTAATTATTAAGTTTAATTTTTAAATTTTTAATAATAATAAATAGTGGTGATGCTATGTGTGGTATAGTTGGTTTTATTAATAAAGATAAACTTAAAAAGAATAATAAAAATATAATAAAAGATATGATTTTAAGTATTAATCATAGAGGACCAGATTCTAGTGGAATATATGTAGATAATTATATTAGTTTAGGTCATGTAAGACTTTCTATTGTTGATGATAAAAAAGGTAAACAACCACTTAAATATAAAGAATATATTATAATTTATAATGGAGAAATATATAACTATAAAAGTTTAAGAAAAGATTTAATGAATAAAGGATATAAATTTAAAACTAATAGTGATACTGAAGTATTATTAATTGGTTATTATGAATATAAAGAAAAAATATTAAATTATTTAAAAGGAATGTTTACTTTTGCTATTTATAATAAGAAAGATAATAGTCTCTTTATCGCAAGAGATAATTTTGGTATAAAACCACTATATTATTATTATGATAATGATGTATTTATGTTTTCAAGTGAAATAAAAGCATTTAATAATAATCCTAATTATATATTAGAATTAAATAAAGATTTATTACCTTCTTATTTACAATTTGGTTATTCAGAAATTAAAAATACTTTTTTTAAAAATGTATATAAATTAAAACCTGGTTCTTATTTAATATATAAAAATAATAATTTTAAAG
>CAVCAD010000115.1:0-2209 GCA_963600145.1 Bacteroidaceae bacterium | reverse complement strand
AAGTGAAGATTTATTTGTAATAATTGGTATAATATTATTATTAATTAATTTATTTACTAATTGTATATTTGAAATAGGTATAAATAATACTTTTATAATAAAAGATTATATGTTTTTATTATTAATTATTATTTGGTCTCCTATAGTACTTTCTGCGATTAAGATGATTATTTATTATTTTAAAACAAAATCTATAGTAGAAAAAAAGAAATCTTTAGTAATGATGTTATTTATTCTATTTCCTTTTATATGTAATACAATACAATTAATAAATACTAATCTTTCATTAACTCAAGTAGGACTTACTATATCAATGTTATTAATATTTTTAGATTATCAACAAAGACTAATTTCATTAGATAGTTTAACAGGGATCAATAATAGAAATTATTTAAATGAATATATAGATAATTTATATAAATCAACAGATAAAAGAGTAAGTATATTTGTTTTAGATATAGATAAATTTAAAAAAATAAATGATACTTATGGTCATGAAATAGGAGATGAAGTTTTAAAAGGAGTTTCTACTATTTTAACGCATGCGTGTGAGATTATTCATTGTAATGTTAAATTAATTAGATTTGGTGGAGATGAATTTGTTATAATAGGTAATATAGATGAAGAAAATGCTAAAATATTAATAAATGAAATTAATAAAAATATGCATAATATAAATATACAAGATATAAAAGTAACTTTAAGTATAGGCTATGTATTAAATAAACCAATTAAAGATTATACATTTAAAGAATTATTATCACTAGCGGATAAAAATATGTATGAAGATAAGCATAGGAAACAAATTAAGGAGAAATAAAAGTTATGGAATTTGATTATAGTTTAGAACCAGGAAAAAAATTAGAGAGAGTAGATTATGTAGGGAAAGAACCATTAATATCAGTGATTATTCCATTTTATAATAGTAAAAATTATATAAAACAAACTATATATTCTGTATTAAATCAAACTTTTCCATATTTTGAATTATTAATAATTGATGATGGTTCAAAGGATAAAGAGTCATTAAGAATGCTTAATGAAATAGAAAAGATAGATTATAGAATAAAAGTTTTTCATAAAGAAAATGAAGGACTATCGGCAGCAAGAGATTTTGGAGTAAAAAATATAGTTAATACTAGTAAATATTTATTCTTTTTAGATGATGATGACTTAATAGAAAAAACTTATTTAGAAGTTGCATACTGGACTTTAGAAACAAATAAAGATGCATCATGGGCTTATACTGATAGTGTAGGATTTGGCAAGAGTAAGTACACTTGGAATAAGTGGTTTGATAGTGAAAGCTTGAAAAAGGAAAATTTTCTTGTTTCAACTGCGATGATAAGAAAAGAAGCTTTTTATGAAGTAAATGGATATGAATTAAGAGAAAAGTCTGTTAATGAGGACTGGAATTTTTGGTTAAAATTAATAGCTAAAGGAAAATATCCTGTTAGAATGAATTTTTATGGATTTTGGTATAGAAGAAAAACTGTAGGTGAGTTAAGTAGAAGTTCTCAAAACAAAAAAAGAAATATGGAAATAATTAAATCATCAGTTAAAAAGATTAAGGAAAGAGTAAAAGCTATTCAATATCCTCTTTCAACATATAACTGGGATATTATAAAAGATAATATCAAAGAGATAGTAATTCCTGAAATGAAAAATAATAATAAAATAAATATATTAATGATTATTCCATGGATGACAACTGGTGGTGCTGATAAGTTTAATATAGATTTTATAAAAGGACTTGATAAAAATAAATATACTATTACAGTTATTTCAACAGAACCTCAAGTAAATAATTATAGACAAAAATTTGAAGAGTGTGGCAGCATAGTTTATGATTTAACTACTTTTATAGATAGAAAATATTATATTTCATTTTTAAATTATATAATAAAGAAGAATAATATAAATTTTATAATGAATACAAATTCAAGACTAGGATATTCTATGCTTCCATATATAAAAGGTACATATCCAGAAATACCAATAATTGATTATATACATATGGAAGAATGGTATAATAGGAATGGTGGATATTCAAGAGATTCAAGTGCATTTGAATCTATTATAGATAAAACCTTAGTATGTAATAAAAATAGTGAAAGAATACTAGTAGAATATTTTAATAGAAATAAAGATTCTATTGAAACAGTATATATAGGTGTAGATGAAAATGAATATAATCCTAATAAAATAG
>CAVCAD010000114.1:0-2214 GCA_963600145.1 Bacteroidaceae bacterium | reverse complement strand
CGGTATTATTAATCATGGGATCACTATTTATTGCAAGGTTTAAATTAAAGAAACCAAATGTTCCAAAAATAGCAGCCAAAATTCTTAATAAGTACACAACTAATTTAATATTATTTCCATTATTTATAGTAATTGCTGGTGACATATTTTATAGAATGACTTCAAACAATGTTATTAGTAATTTGGAAAGTTCATTTTACACTATTGTAAGTCATTTTTTACCATTTATATTAATTTACATAATGGTAGCACTTTTATTTATAATAATTAACAGTATAACAAACAACAGTAAAGTAACAAAAATATTATTACTAATAGTATCATTAATAATTTTTGTAATTAATGATATTAAATTAAATATTATGGGAATTCCAATCGAATTATCAGATGTTGGCTATTTAAATCCAGATAATATGGGTATGATGGCAACCGCAACAACTACAATCGGTAGTTGGATTTGGCTAACCGTTATCAAAGGTATTATATTTGTTGCCTTAAGTGTAGGAATAATTTTTGCTGACAAGCTTGGTAAATTTTCAGTAAATAGTATTGTTAAAAGAATAGGCACTTTCCTTATTGGTATCATACTAATTACTCTTATTGGAATTTCAATGACAAAAAATTACAATTTCTTTATTGGAAAAATATATAATGCAGATAAAGAAATATTAAGTGAGTATATATCTGTAGATGAATACACAAATGAATATGGTTTTTTCCAAGGTATAATTTTGACATCATTAGTAAAGAAAGATTTAGTTTCACCAGACTATAGTAGTAAATATGTCAGTAAACTACTTTCATCATATGATGATACTACAGTATCTGGAGAATGGGGAAAAGCAAATGTAGTTTTTATATTATCAGAAGCATTTTCTGATTTAGAAAACATAAGCGAAATAACTTTTAATGAACCATTAATGAAAGAAATCAATAACTATAAAAAAGATAATGATAAAATGGTATTTGATTTATTAGTGCCAGCATATGGAGGATCTAGCGTAAATACTGAATTTGAAATTTTAACTGGAGCTTCCTTAACTTTCTGGTCACCAGGATTCATACCATATAATCAATACTACAGTGATAGCACTGGTAAGAATGCCCCAAATATTATAAAAGAATTTAATAATAACGGGTATACAACAATGTATTTAACACCTTGGGGTGAAGATTCATACAATAGTAAAAGAAATTATAAATTATTTGGTGCTGACAAAACAATCTATGGTTCTGATTTGAAAGGCTCAAACAAAGGACAATTTTATTCTGACAAGTCACTTATGAAAGATATTTACAATCAGTTAAAAGATACAAAAGAAGGAGAATATAAATTCATAATGACTGCCTCAGGTCAAAATCATTTCCCATATACTGAAGATAAATATGAAAAGTATGATATCAGTGTAAAAAATACTGAATATTCAAAACAATCTACTAATATGCTTAAAAGTTATGCTCAAGGTATTTATGATGCCTCAAAAGAATTAAATAATTTATATAAAATGATTCAAAATCTCGATACTCCTACTATTATTGTTTTCTTTGGAGATCATCTACCATACATCATTGACGATGATGGAGTAGAACCATACATATCTGCAAAGTATTTTAATACAGAAAATAAGTATGTTAATGATATGAGAAAGCACACAACAAAAGCAGTAATTCTTTCAAACTATGATATAGAAGTTGATGACATAAAATATATGAATGCAAATTATTTGGGTGCATATGTATTAAATAAAATGGACTTAAAAGTGTCTAACTACTTTAAATATATAGATGACCTTAGAAAAAAAGTACCAGTATATAATAGAAATGCCGTATATATGAATAATAACACTACATTACGTTCTGACTTGGATTATAATACAAAAAAGGCTTTAGAAGATTATAAGTTTGTTCAGTATGGAAGTTTCTATGAGAATATTAAATAAAAAAAACATAAAAAAGATACTACGAGGCAAATTTGTTAAATACGTTTTAATAGCCTCAGCAACTACATTAGTTAATGTCATTGTTTACTTATTATGTTACAAAGTACTTATCAAAAACATCATAGTATCAAACATATTTGCTTATGCAGCTTCAATAACATTATCATTTGTATTAAATGAACGTATTGTTTATAAATGTCAAACTAGAAAATATAAAAAGCAAATACCTTTATTTTTAGCAAGTAAAGCCTTATCATTTGCTATAGATTCACTC
>CAVCAD010000113.1:0-4214 GCA_963600145.1 Bacteroidaceae bacterium | reverse complement strand
TACTCTTACGATTTTTTAAAGGTGAGAGTGTATTCAACCAAAACCCCCTGAAGAGAGCATTTAACCGTGCTCTCATTTTTTGTGCCCATTTTATAAGGGCTTGTGAGGCATCAGTATTGCTGAAATAATTTTAGGTACAATTTAGGTACAAAAAATTTGATTTTAGAATAGTTCATTGAAGAAAAGTGGCGAAAGCGGCAAAAATCTTCAATGGATTTTTTAACGGTGATACGGACAATATAGATTTCATCCATATGATTGTATTGGTATTATACCGCAAACGGTAGGATATAATTGCTATAAGGTCATGGTATAATACATTATGAGGAGATGACTTATGCAAAAGAAAGAAGAAATAATTAGTAATAAAATTAAATGTAAAAAATGCGGAGATATTATAGAGTCTAAAAGTACAAATGATTATAAAAGATGTTCTTGTGGAGCAGTAGCAGTTGATGGAGGTAAAGATTATTTAAAAAGAATTGATAGCGAAGAAGATTACGAAGAATTATCTGTTACAAAAAAACACTAGCTAAAGCCAGTGTCTGTGTAAGATAATAAACTCAATTTATTCAAGATTGTCTTTTTTACTGCCGTTTGGTTTTGATACTGGGGTTTTACCACTACTATCGTGTTTAATGTAATATCTATCACTATAAACAGATTTGCCACTTTCAATTTTTTTTACAAATTGATTTAGTATCATTTTGTGATGGTTTCCAGTGTTAATGAACAAATCGTTTTTGCCTGTATTTGTTTGATGTATAGCTTTAACTGTTGTCATAATAACACTTCCTTTCTTTAAAACGGATTTACAATCCTATTAAAAGAAAAAGTTTTAAGATCACAAAAGTGTGATATACTAATAATAGGATGTTAATCCAAAATTAGTTTGTGAGATATTATCTTACACGTGAGAGAGAAGCTTTGCAGAGCTTCTTTTTTATCTCTCATAAGCATTATATCACATGAAACTCAAAAATTAATAAAATAAATGAATAATTTGCAAAAAAAATGCAAAAAATAAAAATAAAATATGTAAAAGTATTGCTTTTATATAAAAAATAGCATATACTATTACTAGAAAAAGGAGGAGTATTCTATGATATTAGAATTTAGTGTTGCAAATTTTTTATCATTTAAAGATAAAGTTACTTTTAGTATGCTTGCAAATGCTACAAATGGATTAGAGGATAATTATATTATATCTAATGATCGAAGGGTATTAAAAACAAATGCAATATATGGTGCAAATGCATCAGGAAAAACTAATTTGTTTAAAATATTAACTATTGTAATATCAATGTTAAGAAGTTCAAATATTGTGAATATAAATGCAAAATTACCGATTGTTCCGTTTAAATTTGATAAAAAAACTATTAATAAACCAAGTGAATTTGAAATTAAATTTATTGTTGATGATGTACGCTATGTTTATGGGTTTATAGCAGATACAAATAAAATACATGAAGAGTATTTATATTATTATCCAAATGGAAGAGAAACAAAAATTTTTGATAGAACTAATACAAATGATTATTCTTTTCCACAAAAAGATGAAAAATTATTGAATGATATAGCTGCTAAAAATGCACCAAATAAATTTTTTATTGCAACTGCAACAAACTGGAATTATGAAAAAACAAAAAGTCCATATAAATTTTTAAGTGCAGATATTAATACTTTTAATAATTTAGGAGGTCTTCGAGATCTAGCTCTAAGTGAATATTTAAAAAATAATAAAGAATTAAAAGATTTTGCATTAGAATTTTTGAAAAAAGCAGATTTCAATATAGAAGATTATAAAGTATTAGAGACAGATGTTCCGGATGATGTATTGGCAGCAATACCTGATTTTATTAAAGCTGGAATGAATATGAAAGAAAAACCAAAAGTGTTTACTGCATTTTTTAAACATAAAGGCTCTGATGTTGAATTATCATATGAAGAAGAATCAATGGGAACTCAAATTATTTTTTGCTTTATTCCATTTATTAAGGATGCATTAAATAATAAAAGAGTTGTAGTAGTAGATGAGTTAGATAAAAGTTTACATCCATATTTGGTTGAAATGATAGTTCAAATGTTTAATGATCCTGATATAAATAAAAATGGTGCACAATTAATATTTAATACTCACGATACTAATTTATTAAAACTAAACATTTTGAGAAGAGATCAGATATGGTTTGCAGAAAAAGATGATAAGAACGGAATAAGTGATTTATATCCTTTAAGTGATTTTTCTGTAAGAAAAAAGGAGAATGTTGAGAGAGGATATATGCTTGGTAGATATGGAGCTGTTCCTTTTATCAAAAATGATTTTAATTTATGGGAAGAAGATTAGAACATAATAGAAGAATTAGTAACGATAGAGTAAGAAAAGTCAGAAAGCAAAAAAGTAAAATATTAATAGCAGCTGAAGGAAAAAATAAAACAGAAAAGACATACTTTAGTAATTTTGAAGATGGTAAAAAATCATATAATATTACATATGCTAGAGGAAATAATACTGATCCATTAAAGTTAGTTAAGATGTTAATCAAGGAAATAGATGAATTAAAGTTAGATTTGCAAGACGATGATGTAGCATATTGTATTTTTGATACAGATGTTGATCCAAATAAGAATAAAATAATTGAGGAAGCAATTCAATTAGCAAAGAAAAATAATATAAAAATTATTACATCATCGCCATGTTTTGAACTATGGTTCTTACTACATTATGATTATACAACTGCAAATATGGATAGCGAAGAAGTAATTAAAAGATTAAAAGAGTATTATCCAAAGTATGAAAAGAACATTAATATTTATCCTGATATCATTAAAGAAATATATTTAGCAATTGATCGTGCAAAAAAATTAGAAAAGTACCAAACTGATAATAATCGAAGAATAGGAACGGTTGAGGCAAATCCTAACACCGAAGTATATAAAATTGTTGAATATTTAATGAAAAAAGGCTAGGAATAATTCCTAGCTTTTGCTATCTAAATTATCTATAACAGAAACAACAGAGTCGAGGGCAGTACTAAACATATGTGAATATGTATTTAGGGTTTCTTCGATTTTTGTATGCCCTAAATATTTGGCAACTAATGTAACATTAGCACCATTGTTAATAAGTAATGATGCACATGAATGTCTAAAATCATGAATTCTAATAATCTTTAAACCTGCAAGTGTAGCTAGTTTAGTTCTTCTAAGATATATGTTAGAATCAGCTATAGGTTTAGCATCTGAAACCACAAAGAAGTCATCATTAAATCCATAGTAGTCTTTTTTATCCTGCTCATAGAGCATTTTAAGGTCATTTAACAAGACTTTAGTAATAGGAACTATTCTTCTACTATCTCTTGTCTTAGTATCCGAAAATTCAAACTTAACACGGTTATTTCTCTATGTTATTTGTTTATTAACAGATAATACTTTTTTATCAAAATAAATATCTTTCCAAGTAAGGCCTTTTAATTCACCTTTACGTAGTCCACAGTAATATAATATCTCAAATACACATCTCCATCTTAAATCTTCTTCATAAGAAATAAACTTTTTAAACTCATCATAAGTATAATAAGCCATTTCTTTTCTACGTTCATTAGGATCTTGGAATTTTGTCATTTTATTATATACTGCTTGAAAGTTTAAGTTATGCCATTTGACACCAAAGTTTAAAATGGATTTAAGGAATTTGTAAATATCATTTTTATATCTAAGAGATATATTAAGCTTATTTATCTCTCGTTTCCATTGCTTAAACTGCATGATATTAAAATCTTTCAATTTAACAGTATAGAAGCATTCTATAAACTTTTCTTTATTATCATAACCATACTTAGTAGTATCTTTCATTATTTCATCGTTATGCATTCTAAATTCATCATATAAATCCTTAAAGGTCATATTATTATCTTCAACTCTATCAGTAGAAGTAACTAAAAACATTCTCTCCGCATCAGATGCTTCTTTTTTAGTTAAATATCTTTTAGATCTATATTGTTTAGTAGCACCAAATGCATCTTTATAGCTAAACTTAAAATACCAAACTCTACCATTTTTAGTAGGCTTAGGATCTTTGTAAACTGTCATTATTTCACCAATTTTGTCCGGAATTATAGACGAATTTTTAAAAAAGTGATACAATCAAATTAAGAATGAATAATTTAAAGAAAGAAGTGAAAATATGAACTCAAATGAACTTAAAAATATTA
>CAVCAD010000112.1:0-6241 GCA_963600145.1 Bacteroidaceae bacterium | reverse complement strand
ATCAAAGTAATAATAATTCATTTTATGTATTAGGTAATTAGGAGGAGAAAATGAACAATAAAATATTAGTTATAGTTTATGTTCCTCTTTTAGAAGAAAGTTATAATATATTTGTTCCTGTTAGTAAAAAAGTAGGAGTTATTAAAAAACTTTTAGAAAAAGAAATTGATGAAATTAAATATCCAGAGTATAGTAAAAATAGTAAATTTTTACTATACAATAGGGATAGTAATATAAATTATAACAATGATGTTTATATAAAAAATACTGATATAAGAAATGGAACTAAATTAATATTATTATAAGAATAAAAAGAAGGTGATAAGAAGTGTTAATATCATTAATAAAGAAAGAAAGAATTGTTAATTTTTCACTTCCTGAAAGGGTAAATGGTAATTATTGGATTACTAATGTTGATAATAATAATATAGAAGAAAATTTTATTAATATTGAAGCAACTGAAGGGACATGGAAATTAATTAGTAATATTGATGTAGAAATAATACAGGAAAAAGATAATATGGAATTTTCTGTTCCTTTTGTTATGCTTGAATTATATAAATTATATACTTTACAGAATAAAAAAGATAATTCAAGATGCTTTTTATATACCCTTCCAACTCTTGATAATACTAATAAATGTGTTTCTTTACCTCAAGAAAAAGAAATTACAATAGGTAAAAATAGTGAATGTAATATAGTATATCAAGCACAATTTATAAAAGATATACATGCTAAATTAGTATTTGATAATGTTAAATATACTTTAGTTAATTCTTCTGGATCAGGAATTTATGTTAATAATAAACCAGTTTTAAATTCTGTTAAAATTTTTTCAGGTGATGTAATCTTTATATTAGGTCTAAAAATAATAATTATATATGATAAACAAGGTACATATATGATAATTAATAACCCTAATAATAGTGTTTCATTTAATGATACTGTTTTTAGACCTAGAGTTTTTAATAGAATGTCTTATGATGTAGAAAATGAAGAAGATAATATAGATTTAACTTTATATAGTGAAAATGATTATTTTCATAAAAAACCAAGATTTATGAAATTGTTAGAAGAAGTAAATATGAATATAGATGCTCCACCAGGTAAAGAAAATGATAAAGATCAAAACTTACTTTTAACTATTGGTCCTATGATAACAACTGGTATGACAAGTATGGTTACTATGTATTCAAGTTTAAATAATATTTTTAGTAAAAATGCTAGTGTTCAATCAACTATGCCATCATTAGTAATCGCAGGTTCTATGCTTTTAGCTACTATGCTTTGGCCAACACTTACTAAATTTTCAAATAAGAGAGAGAAAAAATCTAGAGAAAGATTGCGTCAAAGAAAATATCAACAATATATTGAAGATAAAAGAAAACTTATTCTAGAAAAAATGAAAGAACAAGAAGCAATACTTAATGAAAAATTTTTCCCTCTTACTGAATGTGAAACTATAATACATGAAAAAAATATGAAATTATGGGAAAGAAAACTTGATGAAGCAGATTTTCTTGAATGTAGTTTAGGATATGGCACTATGCCAATGAAAATTAATATAAAATATCCTGAAGAGCATTTTTCTCTTGAAGATGATATACTTAAAAAAATGGTTACTAATCTTGGAGAAGAAAAAAAGGATTTAGTTAATGTTCCTATAACTATATCTTTATTTGAAAAATATATAATTGCTTTAATTGGTGAACATATATATAGTAAAAAATTAATAGATAATATGCTTTTTCAATTATTTACATTTCATAGTTATGATGAACTTAAAATAGTAATACTTACTAATAAAGATAAAGAAGTAGATTGGCAAGATTATAAAATATGTCCTTATATTTGGGATGATTCAAGAACTGTTAGATATTATGCAGATACACCTAGTGAAATTAAAGAAATATGTTTTGATTTAGATAAAATATATCAATCAAGAACTAATAAAGAAAATGAACGATATAAAGAAATGAGTAAATATAATCCTCATTATTTAATTATAACTGATGTATTTAAAAATGTTAGAAATCAAGATTTTATTAAACATGTATTAGAACAAACAACTAATAAAGGATTTAGTTTACTTATATTAAATGATAGTGTTTCTTCTTTACCAAATGAATGTAAAAACTTTATTAATACATCAAATGAAACTTGTGAAGTATATGAAAATGTTTTAAATAATGAAAGTATTAAATTTAAAATTGATTTTGAATCAAATGTTGATTTTTATGAAGCATTTAAAATACTTGCGAATACACCATTAGAAATTAATAGAAGTAATGAAGCATATTATCCAGATAAAATAGGATTTTTAGAGATGTATGGTGTTGGTAAAATAGAGCAATTAAATCCACTTGAAAGATGGAGAGTAAGCAACCCTATACTTTCTTTATCAGCACCAATAGGGGCTGGTAAGAATGGTGAAGTTTTATCTTTAGATTTACATGAAAATTATCATGGACCACATGGTTTAATTGCAGGTATGACTGGTAGTGGTAAAAGTGAATTTATTATTACTTATATATTATCAATGGCTATAAATTATCACCCTGAAGAAGTACAATTTATTTTAATAGACTATAAAGGTGGTGGACTTGCTGGTGCTTTTGAAAAAAGCGAAATTGGTATAAAACTACCTCATCTAGCAGGAACAATAACTAACTTAGATGCTAATGAAATTAATAGGTCATTATCTTCTATACAAAGTGAACTTAAAAGACGTCAAAAAATATTTAATGATGCAAGAACATTAAGTGGTGAAAGTACAATAGATATTTATAAATATCAAAAATTATATAGAGATAAAATAGTAACTGAACCAGTATCACATTTATTTATAATAAGTGATGAGTTCGCAGAATTAAAACAACAACAACCTGACTTTATGCAGCAGTTAATAAGTACTGCTCGTATAGGACGTAGTTTAGGTGTACATTTAATACTTGCTACTCAAAAACCAAGTGGTGTTGTTGATAATCAAATTTGGAGTAACACAAGATTTAGAGTATGTTTAAGAGTTCAAGAAAAGTCAGATAGTACTGAAGTAATAAAATGTCCTGATGCAGCTTTATTAAAACAAACAGGTAGATTTTATTTACAAGTTGGTTATAATGAAATATTTGAACTTGGACAAGCAGCATATGCAGGAGGACAATATGTACCTAGTGAAAAACTTAAAAAAACTGTTAATACTGACATAGATTTTATTAATAATATTGGTACTATATATGAAAATGTTAATATTGAAAAGAAAAATCTTAATGTAAAATCATTAGGTGAAGAACTTACTAATATAGTTAAATATCTTGATTCAATAGCAAAAGAAGAAAACATAAATGCAAGACGTCTATGGTTAGATAGAATAAAAGAATATATAAATATTAAAGATACTATAAATAAATATAAATTTACAAAAACACCATATTCAATAGATATAGCTATTGGTGAATATGATGATCCAACTAACCAAGAACAACATATATTAACAGTTCCTTTAGGAACTAATGGTAATGCTATTATATATGGTTCTACTGGTAGTGGTAAAGAAAACTTATTAACAACATTATTATATTCAGGTATTATAACTTATCCTTCAAGTGAACTTAATTATTATATTATAGACTTTGGAGCAGAATCATTAAGATCATTTAGTAAATATCCACATGTAGGTGATGTTATATTAGTTAATGATACTGAAAAATTTAATAATTTATTTAAAATGTTAAATTCTTTTTTAGAAACAAGAAAACAATTATTTGTAGATTATAATGGTGAATATCAATATTATTGTAAAAAAAGTGGTAAAATAATCCCAGCTATTGTAGTAATTATTAATAATTTTGAAAGTTATATAGAAAATTATCCTAATAATGATGAAGAATTAATTCAATTAACAAGAGAAGGTGCTAAATACGGAATATATTTTATACTTTCAGCAAGTAATGCTAATACTGTTAAAAGTAAAATAAAACAAAATTTTGGACAAGATTTTGTACTTCAAATGAATAATGAAATGGATTATTCAAGTATACTTGGAAGTGTAGGTAAAAATTATCCATCTAAAATATTCGGAAGAGGTATTATAAAGAAGAGTGCTGTTTATGAATTCCAAACTGCATTTGTTGCTCCAAGAGAAGAAATTGTTGAATTTATAAGAGAAGAAGCAGAAAAATATGCATCTGATCCAAATATGGTTAAAGCAACTAAAGTACCAGTTCTTCCTAATATTGTTTCTTATGATAATATAAGAAATGAATATTCAAATACAAAGGAAATAATTATAGGTATTGATAAAGCAGAATTATTAACTGAATCAATTGATTATACTAGAGATACTATATCTTTAATCGCAGCACTTGATTATGCTAATTTTACTAAGTTTATAAATCCATTTATTAATCAAATAATTTCTAAAAATTTATTTGATATTAATGTAGTAGAATGTGAAGATATAAAATTAAATCCTAAATATAATAAATTTTATAAATATTATAAAAGTGAAGAAAGTTTATTTTTAACTGATTTGGAAAATACTATAAATGAAAAGTATTTATTATATGAACAAAATAATAAAAATAATAAAATATTTGAAAATAATAAACATAGTTTATATATAATAGTTGGAATAAATACTTTACTTGAAAAATCAGGTAAAGCTAAAGAATTTGGTGAACTTGTTCAAAAAGCAAAAGAACTTGGAATATTTAATTTTATCTTTGTAGATATAGCAGATAAAATAAAGAAAATAGAAATAGAGACTTGGTATAAAGAAAATGTTAAGAATAATTATGGTATATGGTTAGGAGATGGTGTTGCTGATCAATATACAATTAAACTTATGAGAGTACCAAGAGAACTTAGAGAAGAAATACCTCAAAATTTCTGCTACGTTATTAAAAATGGTAAAACAATCCTTGTTAAATTTGTAGAAAATTTTGAACTTAATTGTTAGGTGACTTATATGTATAAAAAATTATTTAGTTTAGAAAATATGCTTTTATTAATACTTATGCTTGTAGCCATGGCTGTTGGTATTTGGGGGAACTACAGACAGCTTTGGCTTGAAAGCAATGGTTTTACAGTTCAAAGTATAAGTAAATTAGTTTCAGTTGGTATGATATGTAGTTCAATAATTGCTCTTTTAATTACATTTTTATCAACTAAAGTAAGAATAAAAGAAACTATAACAATAGCATTATCAAGTAATGCTATTAGTTTGCTTGGACTTATTTGTTTAAATACTAGTAATAAAATATTTCTAATAAAAATATTAACATTAATAACTATTATTACAGAAAATATATTTTGGATAGGTATTTATCCATTATTTACAAGTATAAAAAAAGATAAAAAAATATATAGTAAAAAAACTATAATACAAAATACTTCTAAAGATATAGGTATTTTAATAACTGGATTAATGCTTGGTAAAGTAATATATAATAAAGTTATTAATTATAACTTTATTATATATTTATCAGTTATGCTTATAACTGTTGCTGTTATATTATTAGGTAGTATAAATTATGAAGAACAAAAAGATAATAATATAAAATGTAAAAGTTTTATATCTTCTTTAAAATATATATTTAAAAGTAAAATAAATATTTTATTCTTAATATATGTTTTACTTTCAAATGCTTCATATGATGTTTTAATAGGATTACAAATGCTTATATATATTAATATGTTTAAATTTACTAATAGTTTTGCATCAATATTTATATTAGTAAGTGGTATTATTTCATCATTAATAGCAATACTTGTTGTAAAGTATGTTAAAATTAAAAGTAATTTTAATGCAAACTTACTTAAATATATACCTAGATTAACATTATATATACTTGCTTTTATAACTAATAAAATTGAAATAGCTATATCTGCTATCTTCATAACATTAATAACATCAAGAATGGTATCTGAATATACAGATGGAGTATATATAAATTTAATAGATAATAATATACAATTTATGTATTCAAATATTAGATATTTTATAATAGCCTTAGGTGAATCACTTGGTTATTTTATAGCAGGTATTACATATAATATAGGACTTAAATATATCTTTTTAGCAACTATTATAATATTAATACCTCAGTTATTTATATCATTAATAATATCTAATATGTATAAGAAAATAAAATAACTTTACTTTTGTTTACAGGATTAATTGAAATAAGAAATAAAGTTTGATAAAATTAATTAGAAAGATAAAATGGAGGCGATAAGT
>CAVCAD010000111.1:0-2495 GCA_963600145.1 Bacteroidaceae bacterium | reverse complement strand
CAATAATAGAAAATAATAAATTATTACATTCATACATTAATTTAATAAATGATAGAAAAGATATTAAACAAAAAGATTTTAATTTAATTAAAGTAAGTGAAGAATTAATAATAAGTAACTATATTTATATATCTCCATTAATTATTGATTCAAATTTAATTGGAAGTATTATTTATTGTTCTGAAAATAAAAAAATAGAATTTAAAGAAATTATAACTATATTAAAAATATTTACGGAATTTATTAAAATAGAATTAGAAAATTAAAAATAGATTTATGAACTTAATCTATTTTTTATTTGAATTAAAATATTATATAAAATAAGTTCACACATAAGTGTAAATAGTAATAATATTTTTGTTGATTTAATAATTTGCATGTGGTATATTCACATAAATATAAATAATTAGACAATATGGAAGGCAGATTATATGAACATCATACACCTACATTAACAACTCAAACATATTATAGTAATACTTCTTATAAGTTATTTGGCGACGGAGATGCTGTGAATATCGAAGTAAGAATAAAGAAAAATACGGGCGTTACTAGTTCATGGAAAACCTTTGGATCAAATGAAACAATATTAAAATTTAATTATTAAAAATTAAGGGAGGAAAAATTTGAAAAGTACTAAAAAGGAATTGTTTTTACATTTATTAATTTTCTTTTTTCTATTAATAATTATTACTTGCTTATGTATGACAGTATATTTTGATTATGTAGAAAGACAAACTAGTTCTAAAGAATTTTTTTTAGAATATTGTACTAATAATTCGTATGAAATAAATCCTTTAATTTGTGAACATAACGAATATAAAGCTAATCATTTTCCTGATACTTTTCAGTTATTTTATAGTATAGTTAATTCTCAATTTTTTTGGATTTTAGAGTCTATTTTTCCTACCTTAATTATTTTTATGGGTATATACAAAATTAATTCGGTTTTTAAAAGTCAATTTTTAAAAAATTTATTAACTAGAGAAAATTATAAAAAAATATATAAAAGCATAATTATTGATTCATATAAAAATATTTGGATTATTCCTTTAATTATGTTCTATACATTTATTCTTTGTTGCTTTATGACTAACTTTAATTTTGATTACTCATACGCTATTAACACTAGTGCTGCAGTTTATAATCTAAATGTTATAAAATATCCGGGACTATTCATATTAACATATATTATAAATTTATTATTTATAAGTGTTTTTTACATTAATATAGGATTGCTTGTTTGTAAAAAGAATTCAAATAGTATTATATCTACTACGATTGCATCTATTATTTACTATATAATTTCATTTATTAATACGTTTGTAATTATTTCTACTATTAATAAATTGTTAAATACAAGTGTAGAAGGATACATTAGTTTTTTTGATATGTATACTTATACTGATAGAACAAATCTTTTAGGTATTTCATTAACAAGCTTTTCTTTAGCATTTATTTCATTACTTATTGTTGTAATATTTTATAAAAACAAAGAAAAAACTATTATTGATTTTGAAAGAATGGAGGAATAATATATGAATAAAAATATAATTATAATTGAGAATTTATCTAAATCATTTAAAGGCATTGAAATATTAAAAAATATTAATGTTAAATTTGAAAGTGGAAAAATTTATGGAATAATGGGAAGAAATGGCTGTGGTAAGAGTGTACTTTTTAAATTAATATGTGGATTTTATAAACCTAGTAGTGGTAGTATTTTATTAAATAATGTTAGCTATGTTTCTGATGATTCTTTTTTACCTAATACAAGAGCCTTAATTGAAAATCCAGCTTTTCTACCAGACTTAACCGGTTATGAAAATTTAAGGTTTCTTGCTTCAATACAAAAAAATATTGGTGATGAAGAAATATTTCAAATATTAAAAGATGTAAACTTATATGATGAAAAAGATAAAAAATATAGTAAGTATTCTTTAGGAATGAAACAAAAATTAGGTATTGCACAAGTATTAATGGAAAAACCTGAAATTATGATTTTTGATGAACCATTTAATAGTTTAGAAGAAGTAAGCGTTGAAAAAATAAAAAATATATTTTTAGAAGAAAAAAAGAAAGGTAAAATAATTCTATTATCTAGTCATATCAAAGATGATATAGTAAGTCTTGCTGATGAAGTATACACACTTGATAATGGAGAATTAAAATTAACTAATCTATGATAAAAAATTTTGCTATTTTATTTTCATTATTTAAAAAGAAAAGTATATTATTGCTTATACTTCTTATTTCTTTAGTAATTTTAGAATATTCAAGTATAATAAGCATTTTCACAGTATATTCTAATATGATAAATGTATTAGTTGATCCATGGTTTAATATATTACTTTTATTATCAACATTTTATATTTATTACTCATTTATGAATTATTTTGAAGTGTATACAATGTCAAAAATAAGATATAGTAATATTAAAAAGTATTTAAAAACTATAGTAATTGATTCATTTATAATAAGCACCTTCTTTATAT
>CAVCAD010000110.1:0-9457 GCA_963600145.1 Bacteroidaceae bacterium | reverse complement strand
AATTATAATTATGTTAATTTAAAATATTTTAATTATTATATTTGGAAAAATGTGTGAAGATATAGCAAAATATGCTGAAGGTTTAGATAAAGCAAGAATATTAAATGCATATAGAAAAGTTATAGTATTTCTTGGAAATGAAAACAAAAAATTTCAAGTATCAAAAATTACTGATGGAGCTAGAAATAGAGAATATAGAGGTGTTTCTGATTGGTTATCAAATGCTGGAATAATAAATGTTTCTTATTGCTTGGAAGAATGTTCATTACCACTTAAAGGTAATTATAATCCAGATAATTATAGATTGTATTTTTCAGATACAGGACTTTTAATAGCATCTTTAGATGAAGAAGCACAAGATGATTTAAGAAAAAGCAAAAATTTTAATACATATAAAGGTGCAATATATGAAAATATTATATCTGATATGCTAGTTAAAGAAGGATATGATTTATATTTTTATAAAAATGAAAAAGGTACAACAAAAATGGATTTCTTTATAAGAGATAAAAATTCTTTAATTCCTGTAGAAGTAAAATCAAATGATAATTCTACAGTTTCACTTAATAATTTAATTGATAGTGATAATTATAAAGATATTAAATATGGTATAAAACTTTGTAATAAAAATATTGGTTTTAATGGTAAATTTTATACTTTCCCATATTTTATGACATTTTTATTAAAAAGATATTTAAAAGAAAGAAAATAAAATCTTTTTCTTGTATAAGTTCTTAGTAAAAGTTATAATATAAATATGTTTTTGGAGGTAAATATGGATATAAAAGATTTATATAAAGAAAATTATATTGGCAAAGAAATAGAAATAAATGGTTGGATAAAGAATCATAGAAAACACGATACTTTTGGTTTTATTGATTTATTTGATGGAACATGTATGGAAAGTATTCAAGTTGTTTATAAAGATAATTTATCTAATTTTAATGAAATAAGTAAATTATTGGTTGGAAGTGCTATTAATGTTAAAGGTAGTGTTATTGAAAGTGAAGGTACACAAGCATTTGAAATAGATCCAAAAGAAATTATTATTTTAAATGAAAATACAAGCGATTATCCTCTTCAATCTAAAGGAAGACCTACAAGAGAGTTTTTAAGAGAAATATCTTATCTTCGCCCAAGAACTAATCTTTATAATGCAATATTTAGAGTAAGGAGCACAGCAGCTTTTGCAATACACAAATATTTTAATGAAAATGGATATGTATATGTTCATACACCACTTATAACCTCAAATGATGGTGAAGGTGCTGGAGAAATGTTTAAAGTTACAACTTTTGATTTAGATAATATTCCTCATTTGGAAAATAAAGATATTGATTATAGTAAAGATTTCTTTGGTAAAAAAGTAGGACTTACAGTTACTGGTCAATTACAAGGAGAAGCATTTGCTCATGCATATAAAAAAATATATACTTTTGGTCCAACTTTTAGAGCAGAACAATCACATACTAAAACACATGCTAGTGAATTTTGGATGATAGAACCAGAAATTGCTTTTTGTGATTTAAAAGGTGTAATGAAAATAGAAGAAGAAATGCTTAAGTATGTAATTAAATATGTACTTGAAAATTGTGAAAGTGAAATGCAATTCTTTAATAAATTTGTTGATAAAAATTTATTAGAAAGACTTAATAATTTAGTTAATTCTGACTTTGCAAGAGTAACTCATAAAGAAGCAATAGATATATTATTAAAATCAGGTAAAAAATGGGAATTTACTCCTAAGTATAAAGAAGATATTTCAACTGAACATGAAAAATATTTAACAGAAGAATATTTTAAATCTCCTGTATTTGTTACAGACTGGCCAAAAGACATTAAAGCATTTTATATGAGACTTAATGATGATAATGAAACAGTCGCAGCAGTTGATTTACTAGTACCAGGAAGTGGAGAACTTATGGGTGGTAGTCAAAGAGAAGAAAGACTTGACCTTCTTAATAAAAGAATGGATGAACTTCATATGGATAAAACATATATGGATTGGTATTTAAATTTAAGAAAATATGGAGGAGTTGTTCATGGTGGATTTGGAATGGGATTTGAAAGATTAATAATATATATAACTGGTGTAGATAATATTAGAGATGTAATACCTTTCCCAAGAACACCAAATAACTGTGATTATTAATATGTATAAAGAAATAGAAAGAAGTATAATAACTAAATTTAGAAAAGAAATTTATAGGCCTTTTACAAAGGCTATTTTTGATTTTAACTTAATAGAAGAAAATGATGTTATAGCTGTTTGTATAAGTGGAGGAAAAGATTCATTTTTACTTGCTAAATTAATGGAAGAAATACAAAAACATGGTAAAATTAAATTCGATTTAAAATTTATTTTAATGGATCCTGGTTATCAAAAAGAAAATATGGATTTAATACTTGAAAATGCAAAAAAATTAAATTTAAAACTTGATATATTTAAAAGTAATATATTTTCATCAATTGAAGGAGAAAAAGATTTATGTTATTTATGTGCTAGAAAAAGAAGAGGATATTTATATAGTAAAGCACAAAGTCTAGGATGTAATAAAATATGTTTAGGTCATCATTTTGATGATGTTATAGAAACAATACTTATGAGTATGATTTATAATGGTGAATTTAAAACTATGAAACCAATACTTGATTCTGTAAATTTTAAAAATATGAAATTAATAAGACCACTTTATTATATTAGAGAAAAAAATATAACTTGGTGGGCAAATTATAATAATCTTAAATTTATAGATTGTGCTTGCACAGTTACTAAGAGAGATATTCAAACTAGAAAGAAAATGAAAGAATTAATTAATTATTTAAATACATTTTATAAAGGAGCAGATATAAATATATTTAATAGTACAAAAGATGTTAATTTAAAAACAATATTATCTTATAAAGATGAAAAAAAATATGATGTAAATAATGAGTAAATAATATGGTTTTTATAATAAACTTATGTTAAAATTAAATTATCCAAGATATGGTATTTATTACAAATAAACCGTCAAATAATAATAATTGGGAATCTAATTAGTTTATGGTGTTGAATACTCAAATTTATTTGAGAATCCTAAAATAAATTATGTGATACCCACCTTCGCAAGATGCGGAGTTTATTATCTATAAATACCTAATACTTGGGTATTTTTTTGGAGGTAAATATGGATTTAAGTAGATTAGAAGGCCTTGTAAAAGAAAAAATAGAAGTAATTAAAAATTTAAATATTTTAATAATAGGTTTAGGTGGTGTAGGTGGTTATTGTGTTGAATCACTAGTTAGATGTGGAGTTAGTAATATTACTTTAGTAGATAATGATATAATAGAATTATCAAATATAAATAGACAGTTAATAGCACTTTCTAATAATATTGGTAAATATAAAACTGAAATGTGGAAAGAAAGAATATTACTTATTAACAAAGATGCTAATGTAAAATTAATTACAGAAAGAATAGATGAAAGTAATATATATAAATTATTTGAAGAAAAATATGATTATATTATAGATGCTTGTGATACATCTAAAGTAAAAGAAGAATTAATTAAAATATGTTATAAAAATAAAATTAAAATAGTTTCTTCTATGGGAATGGCAAGAAAGATGGATGCTAGTAAAATTATAATAACTAAACTTAATAAAACTACTAATGATCCTCTTGCTAAAAAAATAAGAAAGAATTTAACTTTAGAAGAAATGAAATATACAACAGTTATAACATCACTAGAAAATAGTATTAAATCTGATAAATTATATTCAAATAGTTTTGTTCCTGCAGTAGCAGGATTATTAATAACAAGTTATATAATTAATGATATAGTAAATAAATAGGAGAAATAAATGAACGAAGATATAATAAAAAATTTAAGTAATAAATTAAATATAAAAGAAAAACAAATTTTAGATACATTAAAATTATTAGAAGAAGGTTCTACAGTTCCTTTTATAGCAAGATATAGAAAAGAAGTAACTGGTTCTTTAAATGAAGATCAAATAAGAGAAATATCTAATGAATATGAATACTCTTTATCTTTATTAAATAGAAAAAATGAAGTAATTAGATTAATTGATGAAAAAGGACTTCTTACAGAGGAAATTAAAAATAATATATTAAATGCTAGTAAACTTGTTGAAGTTGAAGATATATATAGACCTTATAAAGAAAAAAAGAAAACTAAAGCAACAGAAGCAATTAAAAATGGATTAGAAGGTCTTGCTAAAATAATAATGAGTGAACCTGATAATGGTACTATAGAAAGTATTTCTTTAAAATTTTTAAATGATAATGTTAAAACAGTTGATGATGCTATTAATGGAGCAAGTTATATAATAGCTGAATGGGTAAGTGATAATGCATATTATAGAAAATATATAAGAAATTATATTTTTAATAATGGTATTATAAAAACTAAGAAAAAAAAGGGTAGTATAGATGAAGAAAAAGTATATGAAATGTACTATGATTTTAATGAAAAAGTAAAATATATTAAACCTCATAGAGTTTTAGCAATTAATAGAGCAGAAAAAGAAAATGTAATAAATGTAAATATAGTAGTTGAAGAAGATAATATATTATCTTATTTATATAAAAAATGTATTAAAAAAGAAAATAATTTTACTGTAGAAATAATAAAAAATGCTATTAATGATTCATTTAAAAGATTAATTTTTCCTTCAGTAGAAAGGGAAATAAGAAAAGAACTTAAAGATGTTTCTGAAGAAAAAGCTATAGAGAATTTTATGAGTAATTTAGAGGCTTTACTATTAACACCACCTTTAAAAGGAAAAGTTGTTCTTGGTTTTGATCCTGCTTATAGAACCGGTTGTAAACTTGCTGTTTTAAGTAAAACTGGAGAAGTACTTCATATAGATGTAATTTATCCTCATGAACCAAAAAATGAAAAAAAGCAGAGTGAAAAAAAATTACTTGATTTGATAAATAAATATAAAATAGAAGTTATAGCAATAGGTAATGGGACAGCTTCTAGAGAAAGTGAAGCATTAGTTGCAGAATTAATTAAGAAAAATAATTTAGATGTTAAATTTGCTTTAGTAAGTGAAGCAGGAGCAAGCGTATATTCAGCAAATAGTGTTGCTAAAGAAGAATTTCCAAACCTTCATGTAGAACAAAGAAGTGCTATTAGTATTGGAAGAAGAATACAAGATCCATTAAGTGAACTTGTTAAAATAGACCCAGAGAGTATAGGAGTAGGACTTTATCAACATGATGTTAATGAGAAAAAATTAAGTGAATCTTTAAATTTCGTTGTAGAAAAAATAGTTAATCAAATTGGAGTTAATATAAATACTGCTTCTAAGTCAATACTTAAATATATATCTGGTTTAAAAAAATCAAATATAGATAAAATAGTAGATTATAGAAATAAAAATAAAATAAATTCTAGAGATGAACTTTTAAAAAATAAAATACTTAGTGATAAAACATATGAACAAAGTATTGGTTTTTTAAGAATAAATGATGGAAATAATCCTTTAGATAAAACATCTATTCATCCAGAAACTTATGGCTCTGCAGATAAAATACTAGAAATTTTATCTTTAGATAAAAAAGATATTGGTACAGATGAATTCAAAGATAAAATATCTAAAGTAGATATATTAATGTTAAAAGATAAACTAAATGTAAGTATTATAGTACTTGAAGATATTATAAAAGCACTTACTAATCCATTGATGGACCCTAGAGATACATTACCAGCACCAGTTCTTAAAAATGATATTTTACATATTGAAGATTTAAAAAAAGGTATGAAACTTGAAGGAACTGTTAGAAATGTTGTTGACTTTGGTTGTTTTGTTGATATAGGAATTAAAAATGATGGACTTGTACATATATCTAAAATGAGTAAAGGATTTGTTAAAGATCCTAAAGATATAGTTACAGTTGGAGATATAGTTGTAGTTTATGTTGATGATGTTAATTTAGAAAAAAATAAAGTATCACTTTCATTTATCGAATAACATTTAAAAAGGTGTTTAATTAAAGACACCTTTTTAAATGATGATATCAAAATAATGTAAACTTGTATTATTTATTTATTTTTGATAAAATTTTCTTGTGAGGTGGTTAGTTTGCAAAAAACAATTACTTTAGATAAAACAGAGTTAAATGATATAAATACTCAAGAAATATTACGAAATGTAGCTATTAATTTAGAAGAAAGAGGTTATGATTCAATTAAACAGATTGCTGGTTATTTGATAAGTGGAGATCCTGGTTATATATCTAATTATAAAGAATCTAGAAATCAAATAACTAAATTAAATAGACAAACTGCGATTGAATTAATGTTAAAAAAGTATATTAAATGAGATATTTAGGATTAGATTATGGTACTAAAACACTAGGTTTATCACTTAGTGATTCTACTATGCTAATAGCATCTTCATTAAAAGTAATAAGATATAATAGTATAGATGAATTATTTACTATGCTTGATAATGTAATAAAAGAATATAAAATAGATGGTCTTGTACTTGGGTATCCACTTAATATGGATGGAACTTTTAGTGATAGAACAAGACAAACTTTAGAATTTAAAAAAGATTTAGAAAAAAGATATAAAATAGAAGTTAATTTAATGGATGAAAGACTAACAACTGTTCAAGCAGAAAGAATGCTTATAAAAAATGATACTACTAGAAGAAAAAGAAAAGAAGTAATTGATAAATTAGCATCTACTATAATCTTACAAAGTTATCTTGATAAAAGGAGAAGAAGTGAAAAAGAATAGTTTAAAAATTAAAAATGAAAGTGGACAGGAAATAGATGTTAGAGTTTTATTTACTGTTGAAGATGCTAAAACACTTAAAAATTATATAGTTTATACTGATGATAAAGTAGAGAATAACAAAATTAAAACTTATGTTTCAACATATGAATTAAAAGCAGATGGTATTTATGAATTAAATCCTGTTAAAACAAAAGAAGAGTATGATTTTGTAAATAAAATATTAAATTCTCTTCAAAGTGTAAAAAATACTAAGGAAGAAGAAAAATAATATGGTAGTTAAAAGAAAGTTAAATGTAAAAAGATTAATATTGTTTTTATTTTGTGTTTTATTATTTATAATGTTTATTCTTTTTGGTACTTATAAATTAATGATAAGTAAAGTAAGTAATAATGATGAAAAACAAGAATTTATTGTTGAAGAAGGAACTAATTTTTTATCTTTAAGTAAAAAATTAAAAGATTCTAATTTAGTTAAATCTAGTTTTTTTTATGAATTATATATTAAAATTAATAAACCTGAGATGCTTTATGCAGGTACATATTTATTAAGTGAAAATATGAGTGTAAAAGAAATAGTTGATACTTTTGGTAAAGGAACTACTTATAATCCAGATGGTGTATATGTAACATTAAAAGAAGGAATTTCTATAGAAGAAATAGCAAGTATAGTATCTGAAGTAACTAATAAATCTAAAGAAGAATATTTAACATATTGGCAAAGTGAAGAATTTTTAAATAAAGTAATAGATAAATATTGGTTTGTTACAAATGATATAAAAAATACTAATTTAAAATATGCTCTTGAAGGATATTTCTTTCCATCAACATATGAACTTTTAAATGCTGATGTTGATGAGGAATATGTTGCATATAAGTTTTTAGATCAAATGCAAATAGTTCTTGATAAATATAAAGATGATATTGAAAAGAGTAGTTATTCAGTTCATGAATTATTATCACTTGCTAGTATTATTGAAAATGAGGCTATATTAGATGAAGATAGAGCAATTATTTCAAGTGTATTTTATAATAGATTAGAAATAGGAATGAAACTTCAAAGTTGTGCTACTGTAGGATATGCATTAGGAGAGTGGAAACTTACTTATACAGAAAGCGATTTATTATTTGATTCTCCATATAATACTTATTATTATTCTGGTCTTCCAGTAGGACCATGTAATAATCCTGGAGAAGAAAGTATAAAAGCAAGTATTTATCCAGAAGAAACTAATTATTATTATTTCTTAGCAGATGTTTGCTCAGAAAATCCAAAAACTTACTTTTCTGAGACAGAAGAAGAACATACACGAAAAGCACAGAAGTATTTAACATGTTAGGAGGGTTAAATGTTTAATACAATAGAAGATATTGAAAAATATGCTAAAAATAAAAATATATTATTATTAAATTCAGAAATAATTGATTATATTAAAAGAAGAATAAAATTATTTAATTTAAATAAAATATTAGAAATAGAATCACCTCTTGCTTATTCAATAATTAATTTTGCTGATGCAAATGAAAATATTAAAATAACAGATTTTGAATTTAAAAGAAATAATTTTATAGATAATATTAAAATGATTAAAGAATTTAATATAGATGAAAAAGTAACAGTTTTTTTTACTAATGTAAATGATATTACATTTAATAATAAATATAATCTTATAAATTTGAATATAATAAATAAAGATCATTTACAATTATTTGATAAATTAAAAGAACAATTAGAAAATAATGGATTTATAACAATAAGTAATATAGATTATTATAAAAAATTAAAAAAATTATCAAAAAATAATGATTCTAAACAAGCAAAAGATTACTTAACAAGTATAGAAAAAGTACTTGAATATTTTGATACAAATGATGATTTTTTAGTTGAATATATTGATTTAGCAGATGGCTTATTGGTAGCACAAAAGGTTGTCAAATAAATTGTTGACAAATATATCAAATTATTGTAATATTTATTGGTATAAAAAAGGAGAGAATAAAATAAAATGCCAAAAAAAGAAATATTTTTAACAAATGAAGGTTTTTTAAAACTTGAAACAGAATTAGATTATCTAAAGTCAGAAAAAAGACCTGAGATAATGAAGTTGTTAAAAGAGGCTAGAGCACTTGGTGATTTATCTGAGAATTCAGAATATACTACAGCTTTAGATGAACAAGAAAAATTAGAAAAGAGAATTAAAGAAATTGAGTATTCTTTAGAACATGCTACTATAATTGAAGAAGAAAAATCAACTGATAAAGTTTGCATTGGTTCTACTGTAAAAATTAAATATATTGATGATGAAGAAGTAGAAGAATATAAAATTGTTGGTAGTCAAGAAGCAAATCCATTTGAAAATAAAATTTCAAATGAAAGCCCAATAGCATCTGCTATACTAGGAAAAAAATTAGATCAAGTTGTTGATGTTGAATCACCATCAGGAATATTCCAAATTCAAATTGTTAATATAGCATAAAAAAGAAGTAAAATTCTTTTTTTCTGTCCTCATAGCTCAGTTGGATAGAGCGTCCCCCTCCTAAGGGGAAGGTCAGAGGTTCAAATCCTCCTGAGGACGCCATTTATATGAACTGGTTTGTTATCAGTTCTTTTTTTATATTTTATTTTTTTAATTTATAATAAACATAAACCAAACACACGTTTGCATCTTGACCGGGGGGGGGTGCATGGTATTATAG
>CAVCAD010000109.1:0-2900 GCA_963600145.1 Bacteroidaceae bacterium | reverse complement strand
CTATTATATGATCTAATTTTTGTTCTTGAGGAGTATATAAATTATTAGGATTATTTAATATAAAATTAGTTTCATATTTCTTTATTTTTTCTCTAAAATTAATTAAAATTTTATTTATTTGAGTATTTAATCTAGTTTTAACATCATTTAAATATCTAATAATTTCATTTTTATCTGGAACTACAAGTTCAGCCGCAGCAGTTGGTGTTGGTGCTCTTAAATCAGCAACAAAATCACTTATAGTAAAGTCTATTTCATGACCAACAGCACTCACTACTGGTATTTTACTATTATATATACTTCTTGCGACTACCTCTTCATTAAATGCCCATAAATCCTCTATAGAACCTCCACCTCTACCTACAATTAATGTATCTATATTATAGGTATTTGCTATATTTATCATTTTTACTATATTTTCTTTTGCTCCTTCACCTTGAACAAGTGATGGAAACAAAATAATTGTTACAAGTGGAAATCTTCTATTAATAGTTGATATAATATCTTTAATAGCTGCTCCTGTAGGTGCTGTAATAACACCTATAGTACTAGGTATTTTCATTATTTTTCTTTTATGTGATTTATCAAACAATCCTTCTTCATTTAATCTTTGTTTTAATTTTTCAAATATAACATATAAATCACCAACACCATCTTCTATCATTTCACTTACTAAAATTTGATATGAGCCTGATGCTTCATAAACAGTTATTTTACCTTTAACAATTACACTATCTCCATCTTTTGGAACAAAATTTAATTTTTGACTAGCATAATTAAACATAACTGCATTTATTTTAGAACTATCATCTTTTAAACTAAAATATAAATGTCCTCTAGTATGAAATTTTAAATTACTAATTTCTCCTACTAAAGAAACATCTCTAAGAAATTCATCATTATCTATTATATTTTTAATTATTTTATTAATTTCACTAATTGTTAAAGCATTATTATTCATCCTTTACTTCCTCATCAAGTATTTTATCTAAAACCGCATTAATAAGCGAAACTACTTTATCATCACTATATTTTTTAGCAAGTTCAATTGCTTCATTAATACATACAACATTTGGAGTATTATAATATAAGATTTCATAAGTAGACATTAATAAAATTGCTTGATCTATTAAACCTAATCTATCAAGAGTCCAAGTACTCATATATTTATTTATAACTTTAGTTAATTCATCTTTTTTTTCAATAACACCATATACTATATCATCAATAAAATTTGATTTAACTAAATAATTATCTTTTATAATTTTATCAATATCAAAAGAAACATTACACTTTTCGTAAATGTTTACTTGATATAATATAGTAACAATTTTATCTCTTAATTCACTTCTACTTGTTTTCATAAAATACATTCTATCAAAATTAATATTGTTTGTCTATTATTTTAAAATATCAAAATAACTTGTTCCTACCCATAAATAAACAAATAATCCAATTAATCCAAACAATATTAATAGTAATGCTATTGTTCTTTTAGTAAATACTTTATTTTTCATTTTTAAATCACTACTCCTATATACTTTAGTATATCATACAAATTAAATTTACATATATATAATTTATATTTTTTTTACATTCTATTTGTATACTTTTATTATGTACTAAAACTTAAAAAATTATCCTATAACCATATTAAGAAATAATGGTCCAAGAACAAGAAGTAATATTATAGGTATAAAGAATATAACTGATATTACACTTACCTTTAATGGCATTTTAGATATTTTTTCTTTACATTCTAATATTTTTTTATCTCTTAAATAATCTACTTCATTATGTAATGTTTCTATTATTGAACTACCAAATATACTAGATTCAGTTATATTTAAAATAATATTATTAATTGTAGTACTTGGTATTTTCTTTTTCATATCTTTAAGTGCTTCTGGTAATGTTTTACCATATTTCATTTGACTTAAAGCTATTTCAAATTCTTTTGATAATTCATTATTCATATTCTTTATTGTAAGTTCAAGTGCTCCTTTTAAATCTTTATCAGTTTCAAGAGAAAGTGTTAAAACTTCAAAAAAGAATAAAGCATCATAATCAAGTTTAGTTCTTCTTTTTTCAATTCTATAATCAAAAACTAAATATTCTAAACCAACATAAAATATTATTAATAAAATTGGTGTAGTAAAAAAGCCATAAGTAGAAAAATAAAAACTAAAGATTAATAATATTATAGATAAGATTAATCTAATATTCATAAATTTAACTGGATCTATTTTAGAAAAACTACCAAGTAATTCTGATTTTTTTAATAATCTTTCTATGCTTTTCTTTGTATAAATTTTATATATTAAATTATTACTTATCATAAATCAAGCACCGTCACTTTCTTTATTACTATAATATAAAGTATATATAAAAATAATATAGTAGATAACATAATTATACCTAAAGTAGAATTAAATAATATAGAAAAATAATCATTATTAATAACAAATATAATTAATGCAAATACAATAGGTAAAACAAGTAAAAATCTATATAAAAATCTACTTGCTCCTGTTAAACTTTTAAGTTCCTTCTTTAATTTTTTATTATTAAAGAATATATTTTCTACTGAATCAAATACTTTTACAATATTTCCACCAGTTTTATTAAGTAAAGTTAAACTAGATGTAATATATTTTACATCATCTATTTTAGTTCTTTTACTAAATCTTAAAAATGCTGTTTCAAGTGAAAGACCAAAATTTAAATCTTTATATATTTTTTTAAATTCATCTGATATAGGTCCATCAAGTTCATTCATAACTATTTCTATTGCTTCTAAAATATTTTTACCTATTTTAAATGCATTATTCATAATAATAATTGCTTTAAGTATATCATCTTCTATTAATTTTTTTTGTTTTTCATAATCATAAATTAAA
>CAVCAD010000108.1:0-3173 GCA_963600145.1 Bacteroidaceae bacterium | reverse complement strand
AGCACAGGGATATACTCTTACTGATGGAAGTCCTAGAATGATTAAAACACCATGGGTTAAGTTAAATAAATGATACCCCTATTTACTAATAAAAATATGTTAAGATAATAATATAATGAAAAAACTATTAATAATAAATGTGATGATATATGTCAAAAAACATAGTATAATTTAATTAGTATTTTAAAAAAAATTAAGACAAGGAGGTTAAAAAAATGGAAGAACATGGAAATATAATTATTTATAAAGATAAAAATGGCAATGATAATATTGAAGTAAAAATGCAAGATAATACTGTTTGGTTAAATCAAGAGCAATTAGTTAAATTATATAATTCAAGCAAATCTAATATATCTGAACACATTAAACACATATTTGAAGATAAAGAGTTAGAAGAATCTTCAACTGTTCGGAATTTCCGAACAGTTGCTTCTAATGGTAAAACTTATAATATGATGTATTATAATCTTGATATGATTGTTGCAGTTGGATTTAGAGTTAGATCTAATATAGGAACTAATTTTAGAAGATGGGCAAACGAAAGATTAACTGAATATATGACTAAAGGATTTACAATGAATGATGATTTACTTAAACGAGCTGGTGGTGGATTATATTTTGATGAATTACTATCTAGAATTCGTGATATTAGATCATCTGAAAAAGTTTTTTATAGAAAAATACTTGATATTTATGCTACTTCTATTGATTATGATCCTAAAGCAGAAATTACACAAGAGTTTTTTAAAACAGTTCAAAATAAAATGCACTTTGCTATACATGGCAACACAGCAGCAGAAATTATTGTAGAAAGAGCTGATGGAAATAAGGATTTTATGGGATTAACTTCTTTTAGTGGAGATAGACCTACTTTACTAGATGCTCAAATTGCTAAAAACTATTTAAATGATAAAGAATTAGATATTTTAAATAGGCTTGTTTCTATGTATTTAGATTATGCAGAATTACAAGCTATTGAACAAAAAACCATGACAATGAGTGATTGGGTTAAAGAATTAAATTACTTTTTAACTATGAATAGAAAAGATATTTTAAAAGATTCTGGTAAAATCAGTCATGAAGAAGCAATGAATCATGCAAGAAAAGAATACAATAAGTATAAAGACAAAATTGCTTTAAAACCTAGTGAAGTTGAACTTCATTATTTAGAAAGCATTAAAGATTTAGAAAAATTAGAAAATAAAGATTAATACTTCAGTATGTAAGAATTTCTTACATACTGTTTTTTTAAACAAAAATAAAAGTATAATAATTTATTAAGAATAGTAATTTTTATAAACTATTATACATAGTATTCACTGTGGAGGAATAATCATGTATGAAACATTAGAATTTTATGATAGTAATGGTTATGATTTAAAAGAGGTTTTAAAAAGTTGTATATATAAATACTACATAACTAATTCAACTAATAAAATAAAAGTATTAACTAATGAAAGGAATTAATGTGTATAATAGATATACTATAGATAATACAAACTTTAAAATAGCTATTTATATAAGACTATCTCGTGAAGATGGTGATGATATGGAATCAGAAAGTGTTACTAATCAAAGAAGTTTATTAACTGGTTATTTAAAAGCACAAGGACTAGTTTCAGTTGATATTTATGTTGATGATGGTTATACAGGAACAAATTTTGAACGTCCAGAGTTTAAAAGAATGTTAAATGACATTGAAAATGAAAAAATAAATATGGTAATAACAAAAGATTTATCAAGATTAGGTCGTGACCATGTTATGACTGGTTATTATGTTGAAACATTTTTTCCAGAAAATGATGTTAGATATATTGCTGTAAATGATGATATAGATACTTTTTTTGAAACTAGTGGTTCAGATATGATGCCATTTAAATTAAGTATGAATGATATGTATGCAAAAGATATTTCTAAAAAAGTTCGTTCAAACTTACTTCAAATGAAAAAAGATGGTAAATTTTGTGGAAGTGCCCCATCTTATGGTTATATGAGAGATCCCGAAAATAAGCACAAACTAGTGCCAGATCCAAATACTGCTTATGTTGTAAAAAAGATATTTGATTTATATGTCGCAGGTTATGGTAGTTCACAAATCGCAGAGTTCTTAACAAAAGAAGAAATTCCAACACCTATCATGTATAAATACTCTAATTCTAAATTAAATAACTTTTCCCATCCTGAAATATGGAAACACACATCAGTTAGTAATATCATAAAAAATAGAGTTTATGTTGGAGATTTAATCCAACACAGAGTTCAAAAAATAAATTATAAAATTAAGAAGATGAGAAATGTTCCCAAAAGTGAATGGTGCATTAAAGAAAATGCACACGAACCACTTATTGATAAAAAAACATTTGAAATAGCACAGTCTATTAAAGATTCGCGGGATTATTATAATCCTAAAAAAAGAAATACCACATATGTTCTATCTAATTTAGTTTATTGTAAAGATTGTGGTGCTAGAATGAGTATTAGTTATGATAAAAAAAGAGATAGAGTTACAATGAATTGTAATAATTATCGTAAGTTTAGTAAATATGATATATGTTTTTCTCATTATATTAACTATACTAAATTAGAAAATACAGTCTATAGTAAATTAAGTACTATGACTAATCCATATATTAATGATAAAAATGAATTTAAAAATATTATCAAAAGAAAGCATACAGAACCTAAAGAAGATAAATTAAAAAAAATCAATGAACTTAATTTAAAGATAATTAAATTAAAAAGAAAACAAGATTCTTTATATGATGATAAATTTAATAATATTATAAATGTAGAAACTTACTCTAGATTATTTAAAACTACTGAAGAAGATATTAAAACTACAAATGAAAAATTAAAAAAATTAAATGAAGAAATTTCTAGTATAAATAAAGATACATCTTGTTATATTGAATATTTAGATATTATTAAAAACTTTTTAAATATGAAAAATCCAACAAAAGAAATAATAAATAAATTAATTAATAAAATATATGTAACAAAAGATAAAAAACTAGAAATTCATTATAGAATTAAAAAAAAGTGAAATATTAGTATAAATAAAAGTTGCTTTAAAGCAATTATTAAAAAAACTTAAAGGTATCACTAAACACACTTATACTGGTTTGAAGATGAAATCCCTTTTGAAGAAGCAGCATCTATTGGAACTGAAAAAG
>CAVCAD010000107.1:0-4156 GCA_963600145.1 Bacteroidaceae bacterium | reverse complement strand
CTATCATAATCTTCAAGTCTAATATTATATGATTTAATAAGTTCTTCTTCTAAATATAGTTTTTTATTATAATTTATTAATTTAAATAAATATTTAGTAAATAATGGATTTAAAACTAGTATTGGCCCAAGTATATATGTTCCATAAAAATTTTTATAATGTAATCCTTCTTTATTACTTTTATAATTCATTCCAATACAGCCATCTTTCGCAGTTATAAATGGATATTTATTATCTCCATACATCATAGAAAATTGATGTTTAAATCCAACTATTTTAATATTATTAAATTTACCTATAAATAATGAATTATGTCTTTTATTTTTATCTCTTTTAAAATATATTCCTTCAAATAAAGATAATGTTTTATATTTATTATTACTTTCTTCTATATAATCTCCAACTATTTCTAAAGCACTACCAGTAAATAAAATAAGTGTATTATTTTCTATTAATTCTTTTAATTTATCTTTATAAGGTAATAATTTATTAACTACTAAATTTGTATATTCATCTGGAAAACTTCCTAAATATATCATATCTACTTTATGTTTATAAAAATAAGGTTCATCATTAATACTAGTATATATAATTTCATTTTCTTTAAAAGTGTTTTTTAAATATCTAATATTACCTAGATCTCCATATACATTAGTAATATCTTCATATAATATTTCAATTTTCATTTCTTTCACCTTTTAATTTTTCTACTATTTTATCTCTTATTTTTTTAGAACCAGTTAAATAATCAACATCATATAAAATCATTATTTTATCAATATTATCAAATGTTACATAATTTACAGTATCTTCTTCATCTTTAGCTATTACTATTTTATCTTCATTAATACCAGCCATCATCATAGCTATTTTATAATCTAAAGCTAAATATGAACCTATTATTATTTTTTTTATATTATCCCTATTTAAAAATTCAAAATCTGTTTCATATAAATAAGTTACTGTTTCTGTTTTCTCTTTAACACAAGAAACTTCATTAATAATTAATACTATTTCAATATTTTCTTTCTTATGAGAAATTTGTTCAAATATTGTTGATGTCGCAGCTACATTTTGTCCTTTAGTTATTTGAAGATCAATATCTATTCCATTTACTTTTATAGAGTCTTCTCTAGTAATTGGTATTTTAATTTTCTTCATATTTTTAGCAATTACTTTATCATTAAATTTTAATTCTTTTAATAAAGCAATAACAGATAATTCATTAAATATATTAAATATAGAAGTTGATAATATAGGATATTTATATTTAGATATTTCTATTTCTTTATTTTCATAATCTATATTATTTATAATATAATTTGCTTTTATTGATTTAAAATTACAATTTATACAGTGCATTTTACCAATATGTCTATAGTGTTGATAATCATATACTATTTTACTATGACATTTAGGACAAAGAGCAAAATCATTTATATTATAATTATATATTTCATCTCTTGTTTTATTTATAGAATAATATATTTTTTTATTATTACATTTTACAAAACTACTTATAGGATCATCTGCGTTAAGAATTAGCACTGTATCTTTAGACATATTTATAGCCTCTTCTATTTTAGATAAAATAAAACTAGGATATGCATTTCTTCTTATTGAATCTCTACATATATTTGTAACTATTAAATAATCTACTTTAGCATATGGAAGTGTATCAGGTAGTGTTAATTCATCCATTTCAAGAATAGCTACATCTTTTCTTGGTTTATTGAAAATAGTAACAGCATCTAATAAACATCTAGCATGACCAGCAAGTGTATTAGCAAACCAATCATTATAAGCAACTTTTTTATTTTCAAGTACCATAAAATCGTTTAATATACTAGATACAGTAGATTTACCATTTGTACCTGTTATTCCTATAACTAGCTTAGGTTTATTTAAATGTTCTAAAAATTTATCATCAAATCTATAAGCAAGTAAACCAGGTTTATCATCTCTAGAATTTCCAATAATTTTATAAATAAAAAGTAATAATTTTGATGAAAATAATCCTAAAAAAAATCTAATTTTATAAATCATAAATGCTCCTTTAAGAAAAAAGACTTTTACAAGTCTTTTATATTCTCCTAGATTGAATTTCAGCCATCTTATCAAATACTTCAGATGCATTAGAATTATTAATTTCTGTATATCCTAGTTCTTTTAAAGCTTGAATTCTTACTGTTGTATATTGCTGAGTACGAGATAATTGTTCTTCTTTTTCATCTTCTATTTCTTGAACAAATCTATTATGACTTTCTACTAATTTACTTTTTGTTGCTCCTCCATTACTATATAAATTAAATGCTGTGAATATAATACTTTCTAACATAAATTGAGCAGTTTCATTAAACTTAAATTCATTTGGATCAGTAAAACCAGTTTTTTTAGATAAATAACCAAATAAATATTTTATTTCTGGTACATTATCAATAGATTTAAGTACATTATATAAGTATAAAAAAGTATAATATGTATCTTTATTCTTATCTTCAGTAAATTTTTCTTTTATTAAGAAAACTAAATCATTTACTAGTGATTGTTCTTCTTTAGAAAGACCGGACATATCAAAGTATTGATCAACTACCGCAGGATCTTTTATACTCATATTTAATCTAGTTTCAACATCTTCCATATATTCACTAGTTATCTTAATATTTTTTATTGTTTCTATATCTCCATTTTTTATATTTAATAGTTTAAATAATAATGCTTTCTTTTCTTTAGGCCATTTGTTTAAACTTTCTAGTTCTAAATAATTATATATCATTTGTCTAGAAACTCCTAAATACTTAGCAAGCTTTACCTTGGAAATTCCAAGTTCTTGCAATAATTCATTTAAATAATCCATAACCATAACTCTCCTCACTATCTTATATTTAATCTTACAACACTTTACATTTATATGTCAACTAATAAATTTAATTTATATACCAAATTTTTTCATTATTCTTTCTTACCTCTTTTATAATACCTCCACCTATACATTCATCATCTAAATAAAGAACGCATGCTTGACCTGGAGTAACCGCTATTGCTTCATCATATTTTAAACTTATTTCATTATCACTTAAATAAGTTACTTTAACATTTATATCAGTAGATCTATATCTGAATTTAGCAGTACAATTTATAGGCCTAATATCTGATAAATAATTCATTGTATCAATAATTGCTTCATCACTTTTTAAATATTCATTATCATCTGAATATGCTATATACAAGATATTATCTTTAACGTTTTTACCAACTACATAATGTCTTTTCTCATCACCAGATAATCCTACATTTCTTCTTTGACCTATAGTATAATTCATAAGTCCTATATGAGTTCCTACTTTCTTTTTAGTTTCAATATCAATAATATCTCCAGGATTACCTTTTAAATAATTAGAAACAAATTTTTGAAAATTTCTTTCTCCAATAAAACATATACCAGTAGAATCTTTTTTATCAGCAACTGGTAATTCTTCCTCTTTAGCAATTTTTCTAATTTCTTCTTTTAAATAATCACCTACAGGAAACAATACATCTTTTAGTTGTTCTTTAGGTACTTGAGATAAAAAATATGTTTGATCTTTATTTAAATCAACTGCTCTTAAAAGTTTATTATTAATATATCTTGCATAATGTCCTGTTGCTATTTTATCTGCTCCTAATTTTTTAGCTTCTTCTATAAATACATCAAACTTAATATATTTATTACACATAATATCTGGATTTGGAGTTCTTCCTTTTTCTAATTCATCTAAAAAATATTTAAATACATTATCCCAATATTCTTTAATAAAATCGACTCTATAAAGTGGTATATTAAGTTTATCACATACTTTTTTAGCATCAATGTAATCTAGTTCTTGTGGGCATATTCCATCAGTAATTCCTTGAGCATCATTTGATAAGTTACTATCCCAATTTTTCATAAATAAACCTACTACATCATATCCTTGTTTCTTAAGCAAGTATGCTCCAACAGCACTATCAACTCCACCACTCATTCCTATAACAACCTTCATAAATATCTCCTTTTTTTCAAGTATATATTATCATAAAAAGGCTTTTTTTTAAACTATTAATTTCATTATTAATGGAACTACCCGAATTTTCATTTGAATTTCCGTTTTTAAGTAAAAAACTGCAATAAGTCTGT
>CAVCAD010000106.1:0-2241 GCA_963600145.1 Bacteroidaceae bacterium | reverse complement strand
AAAATATGTATCTTCAATGGATGAATTCTATAATAAATATTTAAATGAAAATAAAAGTGATAGAGAATGGAAGTGATAAATAATGGATATGTATCAAAAAAGAGAAGTGAGAAAAAATAAAAAAATGAACGAAGATACAAAAAGTTTACCATCAACGAGTATCAACTGGTAAAGAACGACTTATATAAACTTTCACTTAAGCCCATATTTTAAAAGAATTTTAATTGAAATCCTATTTACAATTTTTAAAAAAATTAATAAAAATTATAAGAAAAGTCGGATAAGGGAGAATTAAAGAAACTTTCTCATTTTAATGATGAAATAAGATTTTTTAAATTAAACTATAGGAGGAACAAATGTTAGAAAAAGATTTTAAAGAGACAATTGTAAATATTAAAAATGAGATTATTAATACACAAACACAAATATTAAGTGATGCCAATAGTAGATTGATTAACTTATATTTTAAACTAGGTAAAATAATAAATGATAATTCTAAATGGGGAGACAAGTTTATTGAAACATTAGAATTAGAATTGAAATTGGATTTTCCTAATGTAAAAGGTTTTTCTGCAAGAAATTTAAGAAGAATGAAAAGATTTTATCTTGAATATAAAGATGAAGAAAAATTGCCACCAGCAGTGGCAAAATTACCTTGGACACATAATGTTATGTTATTAGAAAAAATAAAAGATAAAAATATAAGATTTTGGTATGCTAATGAAGCCGCTAATAATAATTGGTCAAAAGTTGTTTTAGGCCATCAAAAAGATATGAAATTGTATGAAAGAAAAATATTAACAGATAAAAATAATAATTTTAAAAATACATTAGTTGAACCTCAAAGTGATTTAGCAAATGATGTGCATTTTTCTTACATAGATTTAGATACTATTGAAGAAAAGTTTGTATCTGTACCAGAATGTGGTGGAGGTAAACTTATTCTAGAGGGAATGCTAAAAGTAGGACATACTTATTATGTTGGTAGAGGAAACTCTGGAATGATAGGTGTATATAAAATAGAAGTTAAATACCCAAGTGGACACGGTAAATTTTCAATATCAGGAGTTGGTTCTGACAGAGAAACAAAAGAAGCATTAAATGCTGCATATAACTACTTTAAAGTAAATAAGAAAAGCATAAGTGCTAGTATTCAAGTTGATAATGTAGATTATTTATTACATATTGAAGATTTACAAGGAAATGGTCCATCAAAGGACATATCACTTGCTTCATTTGTTGCAATGTGTAGTAGTGTATTGAAGAAACCAATGCAAGGCAGTTTAGTTATATTAGGAAGTATGAGTATAGGTGGAACGATTGGTAAGGTAGAGGAATTAGCAAATACATTGCAAGTATGTTTTGATTCAGGTGCTAAAAAGATTTTACTACCAATGTCATCAGTAGGAGATATATCATCAGTACCGAGTGATTTATTCTCGAAATTTAATATATCTTTTTATCAAGATCCAGAAGATGCAGTGTATAAAGCGTTAGGTATTGAGTAGGAGGTAAGAATTATGGCTAGAAGAAAGAAAAATGAAACATCTGCTCGGGATGTAATATTAGTTTTATTTTTCTTTGCAGTTGTGGCTTATTACTTAATAAAATGGGCTATTGAACTAATATGTTTAATCATAGTTGGAATTGCAAAGTTAGTAACTTGGATTTCTAATAAGATTCAAAAAAAGAGTAATGAAAAAAATATTACTAAAACACCATTTGTTGATACAAAATTAAAAGTTGAAGAAAGTTTAAAAACACCAATAGAAGTTAAAAAAGAAAAATTAGATATATTTGATAAAAGTATTTATGATAGTTTATTTCCAGTTCAAATAAGAAATAGAGGAGAAGTATATTATTATGAAGATAAAATCAAATATTTTAAAGAAAATGGTAATAATTATTCTTGCATTGTAAAAGGAAATGAAAATTACAATGTTAAACTTTCTATTGATGAAAATAACAATATAATAAGTTCAAGTTGTACTTGCCCTTATTATTTAGATAAAGAACATAATTGTAAACACATATATGCACTTTTATATAAAGTAAAATGTAGTGAAAATAAAGATAAAATTATAACAGAAATAAATAATCAAATAAGTGGTATTAAAACAATGGTAAAAAATGCTACTGACTATATAAATAGAAATAAATCTCATTTTTCATATTCTGTTATTGATGAGTTTAACAATTATTCACAACAATATATTTCACAAACAAATTATTATGAAAAAA
>CAVCAD010000105.1:0-7480 GCA_963600145.1 Bacteroidaceae bacterium | reverse complement strand
AAAAATAAGAGGTTTTATAAAATTTCTTCTTCAGTAGAAATCCTTGAGTCTTTTTTACAATTGGCTTTTTTTCTTGTTTAAAATAAATATTGACTTGAGGTAGGGGGTTAGTGATATACTTATAAAGTAGGGAGACTGTTGTAATGAATAAAACAAATGTAAGAAATAAAATAATACTTGTTTCAATTATATCAATAGCTGCTTTATTTATAACAATATTGGGTTTAACATATACTTGGTTTAATATAATATTAAAAAATCAAGATGATACTACTGGTAATGTGGTTGTGAAAGCAGCAAATTTAGGCACTATAACTTTTTATAGTGGTGAAGCAATAAGTGTTACTGGTGCTTTCCCTGGATGGTGTGAAACAAAGAAGGTTAGTATAAAGTCTGAAGGAGCAACAGTTAAAACTAATTATTCTATATATTTAAATGTTGTTAAGAATGAATTAGCAGAGCTTGGTAGTACTTATGGATATATAACATTACAAGGTAAAGTAGTACCACAAGAAACTCGTGCTATCACGGGTGAAACTGGTAGTGAGACTTTACAAGATATTACTCAAACAAATGGAATTGTTACAATATTAAGTGGTAAGTTAGGTGCAAGTGATATTCATACTTATAATATAGAGTTTTGTTTTCCGGAATTAGGTCTTGACCAAAATAGTCAACAAGGCAAATCATTTAAGGGATATTTGAGTGTAGAAGCTGAAGCGGCTGAAGGAGATATAGAGCAGTGTGATGAAGCAGTAGCTTTTGGGACAGATAGCTGGGAAACAATAGCGTGTAATGTTCGAAGTAATAATTTAAGTCTATATAATGTAGGAGATACAAAAGAGATAGTTTTAGATGGTTATGGGACACAAACCTTAAGAATTGCTAATACAAGTACGCCTGATGAATGTAATACAGATGGTTTTAGTCAAAGTGCATGCGGTTTTGTAATTGAATTTGAAGGCATAATAGCAAGATATAATATGAATAGTTCTGGGTTAAATGTAGGAGGCTGGCCAGCAAGTGAAATGTATAGTTTCATTAATGGAGCAGATGAAACATTATATTCAGCACATACAATAGATACTTCTAGTAGATCTTCAGTAAAAAGTGTGTATATGTCACTCCCAGAAGATTTAAGAAGCATCATAATAGATACAAAAGTTATTTCTGGTCATGGTTCAACAGCTTCAGAAGAGAATTTTACAAGTACAGATAAATTATATTTTTTAGATAGTAAAGAAGTGTATGGAACATCATTTACTAGTTCATCTAATACAGCAAATGACTATGAAAGACAACTTGATTATTATTTTAATCAAGGGGTTACAACAAGTAATTATTCACTAGCTATTAAGAATTATAGCGGAGATGCTTATTCATGGTGGTTACGTTCTGCTTATTACGATGCTGACTCAGTTAATGTTATACAAAGTGTTGCTGTTGATGGAGAAAAAACTAACCACTGGGCAAGTAGTTCTTATGGTGTTTCCCCAGCATTTAGAATTGGATAAAAGGAATATATATTCCTTTTTATTTTTACGTAAAATGAATTAAAAATAATATTAAATATATATCTTTTTTGATAAAATATTAATATAGGATGGAGGAATTATGAAATATATTGATGAAATTGATGTTAAAGGTAAAAAAGTTATAGTAAGAGTAGATTATAATGTACCAATTAAAGATGGAATAATTGAAGATGATAATAGGATTAAGAAAAGTTTAACTACTATAAATTATTTATTAGAAAATAATGCTAAAATTATTTTATTATCTCATTTAGGTAAAGTTAAAACGGAAGAAGATAAACAAAAAAATAGTTTAAAAGTAGTATCTGAACATTTAGGTAAATTATTAAATATGAATATTATATTTAGTGAAGAAACTAGAGGAAAAAAACTTGATGAATTAGTAAATAATATGAAAGAAAAAGATATTATTCTAGTAGAAAATACTAGGTATGAAGATGTTTCAAATAAATTAGAAAGTAATTGTGATGAAAACTTATCTAAATATTGGGCTTCTCTTGGAGATATATTTGTTTTAGATGCATTTGCATCAGCTCATAGAAATCACGCATCTACATATGGAATAGCTAAATATATAAAAGGGTATGCTGGTTTTTTAATAAAAGAAGAATTAAATGTTTTAAAAGAAGTTTTTCAAAATAAAAACAAAGATATTTTATTAGGTGGAGCAAAAGTAGAAGATAAAATAGGTGTTATTACAAATTTAATTCAAAATAGTAATTCAGTATTACTTGGCGGAGCTATGTGTTTTACATTTCTAAAAGCTAAAGGATATAATGTAGGCTTATCTTTTGTTGATGAAGAAAGACTAAAATATGCTAAAGAATTAATAGAAAAATATCCTAATAAAATTATTTTACCAATTGATATAGTTACAGAAAATGAAGTAAAAGATATAGATAAAATATCAAATAATGATATAGGTTATGATATAGGACCTAAAACTATAGAAAAATATAAAGAAATACTAAGTAAAAGTAATTTAGTAGTTTGGAATGGACCACTTGGATGGTTTGAAAACGAAAAATATGCTAAAGGAACAAAAGATATTTTATATTATTTACATGATAATAATATAAAAACAGTAATAGCTGGTGGAGATACAGGAAATGCTGCTAATCAATATGGACTTAAATTTTTCTATATATCAACTGGTGGAGGAGCAACTTTAGAATATTTAGAAGGAAAAGAATTTCAAACATTAGAGGTGCTAGAGAAATGAAAAAAATAATTGCACTTAATCATAAAAGTATGTTAAGTTATGATGAAATAATAAATTTTAAAGATGAATATAGTAAAATTACAACAGATATTGATTTAATTTTATTTCCAACAACACTATATTTAAGTTTATTTAATAAATATAGTAAAGAAGTAGGAGCACAAAATTTTTTCTCAAAATCTTATGGTTCATATACAGGAGAAATAACTTTAGATGCACTAAATTCATTAAATATAAATACTGTACTTGTAGGTCATAGTGAAAGAAGAAAATTAGGTCATGAAACTTTAGAAGAAATAAAACAAAAATTAAATTTATCAATTGAAAATAATTTTAAAACTATTTTATGTGTTGGAGAAGATGAAAAAGTAAAAAATGCTGAAGATATAGTTTTAGAAGAAGTAAAATATTTTTTAAATGATATAACAAATATTGAAAATTTAATTGTAGCTTATGAACCAAGATGGGCTATAGGTTCTACTGAAACTCAAAATTATGAAACTATAGATAAAGTTGTAAATAAAATTAAATCTTATATAAAAAATAAATATAATAAAGATATTAAAGTTTTATATGGTGGAAGTGTAGATGCAAATTCATCAGATATAATTGAAATAACTGATGGTTTATTATTAGGTAGAAGTTCAACTAAAATAGAATCTGTTAAGCAAATAATAAGTAATGTAGAAAAAATATTATAATAATTATTTGTGTTTTAAGTACTATTATTTAATTAGAAATTATAAAATATTAATTATTTAATCAAAAAAAGTTATTGTTTAAGCAAAAACATAAAAAATATTTTTATATCTTCTTATAATAAATATATTATATTAAATAAAGGAAGAGGTAAAAAGAATTATGAAAACAAAGTTGTTAGTAGTTGATGATAATATAAGCTTAGTAGAACTACTTAAAGAATATTTTAAAGATAATAAGAAAATAGAAATAACTGGTACTGCCAGTGATGGTGAAGAAGCAGTAAATAAAATTGAAGAAGGAATTGATTCTAATTTATATGACATTATATTATTAGATTTAGTTATGCCAAAAAAAGATGGTTTATATGTTTTAGATTATATAAAGAAAAATGGAATTAATGCAAAAGTTATTGTATTAACATCATATAATGAACAAAATATGATAAGAAGAGTAAGTGAATATGGTGTTCAATATTTTGTATTAAAACCATTTGATTTACCTGATTTAGAAGAAAAAATATTAAATGTTGTAGAAAATAAAAACTTAAATAGTAATATTATTAATTTACATGAAAATAATTTAAATATTTTAATTACTAGAATTCTTCATGAACTTGGTATACCATCTCATATAAAGGGATATCAATATATACGTGAAGCTATAAGTTTAGTTTATGATAAACCACACTTAATAGGAGGAATTACAAAAGAATTGTATCCTGAGATTGGAATTAAATATAATACATCAGTTTCAAGAGTTGAAAGAGCAATAAGACACGCTATCGAAGTAAGTTGGAATAGAGGAGATTATGACTTAATGGAAGAAATATTTGGGCATAGTGTAGATATAGATAAAGCAAAACCTACAAACTCTGAATTTATTGTTACAATAGCAGATAAACTTAGACTAGATATGCTAAAAATATAAACTTGATAAATTATTTATTCTTCTGTATCATTATAGTGGAGGGTATATGAATATAGGAATAGCAAGTGATCACAAAGGTTATAAGAAAAAAGAAAAGTTATTAAAATATTTATTAAAAAAATATAAAAATGTTATAGATTATGGAACTAATTCTTTAGATTCTGTTGATTATACTGACTATGCAAATAAATTATGTGATGATATATCTAGTGGTAAGATAGATTATGGAATATTAATTTGCTACACTGGTATTGGTATGTCTATCGCAGCAAATAAGCATAAGAATATAAGATGTGCTAAAGTTGATACTAATGAGGAAGCTAAATTATCTAGACTTCATAATAATGCTAATGTTATTGCAATATCTATGAAAAAGTATACATTTGAAATGAAAGATTTTATTGATATTTTCTTAAATACTGAATTTTCAAATGAAGAAAGACATATTAGAAGAATTAATAAAATGCTCTAATTTTATAGAATAAATTTATAATAAATAGAATATATATAATATATGAAAAAAACATATATTATTTTTTTGTTTTGTTTAATATCAAATTTATCTATGTTCTTAGTAAAACCAAATAAAAATAAAGAAAATAATTTAAGTGAAAAAAATAATATAGTAAATACAATTACTCTTGAAGGAGAAACTATAAAATTTGATGATTATTTAATAGGTGTTGTATCATGTGAAATGCCTGCTTCTTTTAATATAGAAGCATTAAAAGCAATGGCGGTCGCAGCAAGAACTTTTGCATTAAATAAAATTTATAATAATTCAAATTATAATTTTTCAAAAACAATTAGTGACCAATGTTTTAGTGATGAAGAAAGCCTTAAAAATAAATGGCAAGATGATTATGATTTTTATTTTAATAAAGTTAAAAGTGCTGTTGAGTATACTAAAAATGAATATATATCTTATGAAGATAAACCTATAAAAGCATATTATTTTTCAACATCTAATGGTTATACTGAAAATGCCTCATCAGTATTTGGAAGTAATGAAAGTTATTTAAAAAGTGTAAACTCTAGTTGGGATAAAGAATCAAAACCTTATTATTTTGTTAAAGAAATAAATATTTCTGAATTTATTAATACATTAAATTTAAATACTAATAATATTACTATATCAAATATTATAAGAAATAGTACTAATCATGTAGATAATATAACTATTAATGATAAAACTTATACTGGAATTACAATAAGAAAATTATTTAATTTAAAATCAACTGATTTTGTTATAGATATAAAAGATAATAAAGTAATTTTTACAACATATGGTTATGGTCATGGTGTTGGTATGAGTCAATATGGTGCTAATTATTTAGCTAATAATGGTTATGATTATAAATATATTTTAAATTATTATTATAAAAATACTTTAATAAAAAATGTATAAAAAAAATAATAGTGTTCAAACTTATAAGTAGGAGAGTGAAAAGTTTGAGCAAAAAAGTAAATGCATTTTTAATATCTATTTATTTTGTATCATTTAGTTTAATTGTATGTACTATAGTATTTATATTTAGAGGATTAAACAAATTTGAAAGTACGAATGATGATATGCAGTATGTAGTAGAAGAAGTAGATGATAATGAAACACTAGAAAAAGTAATAAAAGAAAATGAAACATCTGTCCCAGTGGTAAATGATAATTTAAATAGTGCGGTAATAAGACCGTATTTATCAGAAAATGTCACTATTGGGAAATATTTTTATAATTATGAGGCTGATAGTATAGAACAAGAAAAAGCATTAGTATATTATGAAAATACATATATGCAAAACTCTGGTGTTGATTATATAAGCAGTGAAAAATTTGATGTAGTATCTATATTAAATGGAGAAGTAATTAGTGTTAAAGAAGATGAAGTACTTGGAAGTATAGTTCAAATAAAACATGATAATAATATGCTAAGTATATATGAACAAGTAGAAGATGTAAAAGTTAAAGAAGGAGATACAATAGCACAAGGTCTTGTAATAGCAACCAGTGGTAAATCTAAGATAAATACTGATTATGAAAATGTATTACATTTTGAGGTTTATCATAATGGAGAAGCAATAGACCCAGAAAATTTTTATTCTTTGAATATTGAAAACTAAAGCAATTTAGTTTTTATTTTTTAGTTAATTTAAAAAAGTGTTAAAAATGTATTGGAAATTGATATAAAAGTATAATACAATATAAGTTGTTTATAAAGGATAAGAGGTGTTGAAAATGATAAATTTTATATTGGTTGAAGATAATATAATACATAAAAGAAGGGCAGAAGAAATAATTAATAAATATATGTTAAGTTATGAATTTGATTACAAAATTAAAGCTTTTGATAAAATGAATTTAGAATTAAAAGAAGTAATAAATGATAATAAAGAAAATAACATATATATACTAGATTTTGAACTTCAAAACACAACAGCAATTGAGATAGCAAAATTAATTAGAAATATTGATTGGACAAGCCCAATAATAATATTTACTGCTCATGGTGGAATGGCACTTGAAACATTTAAACAAAAACTAGGTATATTAGACTTCATTAGTAAACAGTATCAAGATGAAAAGAATTTATTTGAAGCATTTGATATTTGTATTAAACAATTAAAATTAAAAAGAAGTTTAAAATATACATATAAAAATGTTTATTATAATATTGATTATGATAATATATATTATATTTATAGAGAAAATTGTGATAGAAAAACATATATAATTACTGAAGATAAAAAGTATGAAACTAATATAGGAATTAAAGAAATAAAAGAAAAATTAGATAAAAACTTTGTATTAACACATAGATCATGTATAGTTAATATGAAAAAAGTTAAAATAATATCTTGGAAGGATAGAAAAATTGTTTTTGATAATGATAAAGAAACTGGATTTTTATCTAAAAAGAATAAGAAAGAATTGATGTGTTATGAGCAATGTAATTAATTTAATAGCAATATTATATATGCTTATAATAGAAATCTATGTTGTTAAAACAATTTCTAAAAAGAATATTATTTATTCTTTATATAATTTATTAATTTTAATTATAATAATATTTTTTTATTATATAAATGGAAAATATAATTA
>CAVCAD010000104.1:0-2310 GCA_963600145.1 Bacteroidaceae bacterium | reverse complement strand
GCATATAATACTACTTAATATTATTCCATGTATTAATGCTTTTTTTGTAGTTTTTTTTGATGTAATAAATCCTATAATAAATAGTGATATTATTATAGTTATATAATTTATTATTTGAATAGTATTTTGATTTAAATTAGTAAAATAATTTATTGATGTTATTATAAATAAATATAATATAATAAATGTTAAATATTTAATTATTTCTTTTAAATAAAATTTAATCATATAGTTATCCTCCTAAAAATATATTATTCATGATTAAAAAATATATTCTATAGACATAATAATATTATGGAACTATTAAATGTAATAATTAGAACATCTTTCTTTTATATTTATATTATTATAATATTTAGAATAATGGGTAAAAGAGAGATAGGACAGTTATCTGTTCAAGATTTGGTAGTAAGTATTTTAATCGCAGAATTAGTAGCTATATCAATAGAAAATCATAATGATACTATTTTATATTCTATTCTTCCAATATCTTTACTTGTAATATTAGAAGTATTATTTGGTTATATTTCTATTAAATCTAATAGATTTAGAAATATAATAGAAGGTAAACCTGCTTTAATTATATGTAATGGTAAAATAATATTTAAAGAGTTAATACGTCAAAGATATAGTATAGATGATTTACTTTTAGAACTTAGAATAAATGGAATAAAAAATATAGAAGAAGTTGAATATGCAGTTCTTGAAAATAATGGAAAATTATCAATATTTAAATATAATTTTATTAAAATGTCTTCTAACTATCCATTTCCTATTATATTAGATGGTATAATTCAAAAAGATACTTTAAATTATTTAAAGAAGGATAGGAAATGGATAGATAATTATTTAAGTAATAATAATATTAAATTATCTAATATATTTTATGCTTTTTATAAAAATGATAAATTATTTATAATAGAGAAAGAAAAATTAATTTAATTCTTTATTAAGAGATCTATAATTTAAATAAGTAGTTATTATTAATGATAATATTATACTAAGTACTAGTCCATACATACCAGGTAATATAAATGAAAAAATAAATATAGAAAATAGTTTAATTATACTTGAAATTAATGTAATATTCATACATTCTTTTGCTTTATCAAGTGCTTGCATAGCACTTATAAATGGTAATTCTAAATAATATAATAATGTAAATGGTGCTAGTGCTCTTATATAGTTTGCACCTTCTGTTTTTTTAAATAAAATATTAAGTAATAATTCTGGATAAATATAAATAATTATTGTAGATATTAAACCTATTAATAAAGATATTATACTTATTAAAATAATTCTATTTTTAATTTTAATTTTATTATTTATTTTATTAAGCTTAGCTATCTCAGGAACTAAAGCAGTAGCCATTGATTGAGTTAAAAATTGAGGAAGTAATAATAGTGGTAAAGCATAACCATTTAATATACCATATTCTTTTAAAATAAAATTTTTAGAATAACCAATATAAAGAAGAGTATTTGTAAGTATTATTGGTTCAAAAAAATAACATATACTTCCAACAATTTTACTAGTAGTTGAAGGAATACTTATTTTAAGTATATCTTTTATTATATTAAAAGAAGGTATAAAGTCAGATAATTTAATTTTTATTTTTGGAATAAATAAAAGCATTATTAAAATAGAAAAAGATTCACTTATTATATTTACAAGTATTATCATACATATAGTTGTAGTTATACTTATTTTAAGTGTTTTAGGAAGTAAAAGTAAAATAATTACTACACGCAGTATCTGCTCTAAAATATTAGATATCATATATGGTAGCATTCTTTGTTTTCCCCAAAAATATCCTTTTATTATACTTGAGAAACTTATAAAAGGTAGTACTAAAGATATACATATAATAGGCACTTTTAAACTAGTTTCTTTTAATAAAGTATTAGATAAAAATGAAGATATAAATATAATAATAAATATAATAATAGAGTTAATTAATAAAGAAAATGGTATTAAACTAAGTATTATATTTTTACTATTATATTTTTTATTAGCTATTAATTTAGATATAGATGTAGGATATGACATAATTGCTAATATAGTAAGTATATTATTTGTTGGAGATAATAGGCTAAATAAACCAAGAGTTTTATATGATATATTTCTATTTATAATTATTTTTAAGAAAAAACCAAGAGCTTTAGTAAGTATTCCTCCAATTAATAAAATAATAGTAGACATAGCGAACTTATTATTTTTTATTTTGTTAAGCATATATAATTATATTTTTAAATAATTATAATTATGTTAATTTAAAATATTTTAATTATTATATTTGGAAAAATGTGT
>CAVCAD010000103.1:0-8731 GCA_963600145.1 Bacteroidaceae bacterium | reverse complement strand
ATTTATACGAAAATAAAATATACTTAAAATAAACTTAAGTATATTTTTATATAAAATAAATATTTATTGCCAAAGATTATCTGGATATTCATTATTTTCAATTAATGAATTAATACCATTTACTATTTCTTCCTTGTCTTCTTTATATGTTACACCCATCCATTTAGATGTTGTTTTAAATTCTTTAAAAACAATAGTTCCTTTTTTAATATTATCACACATTACTCTAGGTATTAGATATTCACAATCTAATAAATTATTAATATTGTTTTTATAAAAATCTACGAAGTCATTTTCTAATAATTCAAATACTTTAGGTGTAAACATAAACATATTCATAGATACTACGGTATTTTCACTTACTTCAAAACTATCTTCTCCATTAAGTGGTGATGCGATTATTTTACCATTAATTTTTTCAACAGAGCTTTCTATTAAGTTAGTTACTACTCCATCTTTTTCTTCACAAATTCCTCTTTTAACTGATCCATTTTCTGTAAGAGTATTATTAACTAAGTAACCAACCATACCAAATTCATTAGGGTTATGATTTGTCTTTAAATAATCACTTGCTACTTTAAAAGCATCTCTTCCATAAAAATCATCTGAATTAATTACTACAAAATTATCCTTAACTACATTTTTACAACATAATATTGCATGTGCAGTACCTAAAGGTTTTATTCTTTCACTTGGTACATCAAATGGTACATTATCATTTTTCTGAAATACATACTCTACTTTGATTTTATTAGATATTCTATTACCTATAGTTTCTTTAAATATATTATAATTTTCTTCTTTTATTATAAATACTACTTTATCAAATCCATATCTAATAGCATCATATATAGAATAATCTATAATAAATTCTCCATTTTTATGTATGGGTTCAATTTGTTTAAGTCCTCCAAATCTGCTGCCCATTCCAGCAGCCATAATTACTAATTCCATAAATCCTCCTATTTTAAATGATGATAACTAAAATATCTCATCTAAAGATATTATATCAAATTCTATTTTTTATGCATAATAAATTCTAATATTTTTTTAAATTAGTAAGATTATATGTATCAAAAAAACTATGTGTGTATAAAATTCTCTATATATTTATGTATCATATGAACACCTTTATTCATTTCTAAATTCATCAAATATAGTTTCTTGTAATATTTTTTCTGCTTCTGATAATACTTTGCTATAATAATTAGCATTTTGTAGTTCTATTAAATGTTTATAACCCTCTATTGCTATTTGCATATATTTATATGCTAATTTTAAATTAGTATCTTTAGATCCTTTTGGAAGCATTTCTTTAGCTAATGTAAAATAAACACTTGGATATTCAAGTTCATTTATATTATTTTCTTTAATTAAACTTAGGGCTTTATCATAATACTCTATTGCTAAGTCAATATTTTTTTCTACACCTTTTCCGCTTTGATATAAATTCCCCAACTTATAAATTGCTTCAATATTACCTTTTTCTGCAGATATCTTAAAGTAAGCTGTTGCAATTGTGTAATCAACTGGTACATCTCTACCATACATATAAATATAGCCTAAATTTGACATTGCTATATCATTACCCATAGCACTAGCTAATTCATAATAAATCTTTGCTTTTTTATAATCTCCCTCATTGTAATAATCTGCTCCTATATGATTTAAAAGCTCAGAATCATTTTCTTCTAATGCTTCATCAATTAAATTGCTATCTACAATACTATCTATCATTTTAGACATTTAATTTTCCTCCATTTATTAATAATTTCTTCTAATATACATTATTATAACATATTTACAGTTTAATTCATAAGAACAAGTAAAATTTATTTATTTTCAATTTGCTTTGTTTCACTTAATAGTTTATCAAAATCTGACACATAATTCTTATCCTGTATAATTTTATATTTTTCATATTCATTTTCCGCTTTTTCTACTGCTTGTTTATGTGAGATTTTTCCTTTTCCTTCTAAAACTTCATAATGGAAAACTTTTAGAGCATTTTCTACTTCATTTTTCCAATCTTCCATATACATTGTTATATTTCTCTCTGCATTATTTTCAGCAATATCCAAAAATAGGTTTACTAAATTATTTAAATTTTTAATTTCTTGTTCATTTAAATAGTTCTTGGCAATAATTACATCAGATTTTAAGATCTTCCCATCAGGTGAATTTTCCCAGGTAGTAAGTCCCATATTTTCTTTTGTAGAATCTGCTCTTTTATAAACTATTTCAGCAGCAGTGTTTCCAGTAATTGCTGCATGAAATTTATTCTGAATAGTTTTATAAAAAGTTATTGCAGTATCACTGTTTTTATCATAATCAATAGAACATTCAGCAAATATATCAGTAATTTTTTGATAAAACATTCTCTCGCTTGTACGAATTAATTTAATTCTTTCAAGTAATCTTTTAAAATACTCTTGATCAGATTTTTTTGCTTTTAAAAATCTTTCATCATTTAATGCAAAACCTTGAACCATATAATCTTTAATTATTTTATTTGCCCAAGTTCTAAATTTAATTGCTTTCTTAGAGTTAACTCTAAAACCTACTGAAATGATCATATCAAGATTATAATATTTTGTATTATAAACTTGTTTGTCATTGTTGCCCATATGTTCCATTTTGGAACATGTGCTTCCTTCTTCAAGTTCTTCATCTTCATAAATATTATTTATATGTTTCGTAATTGCTGGTCGCTTAACATTAAAAAGTGCTGCTAATGCTTCTGTATTTAACCAAACATCTTCATTTTCTAATAGTACTTCTACTTTTGTATTGCCTTCTTCATCATTATAAAACAAAATATTTTTCTCATTTCCAATTAATTTATTATCCACGTTTTGTCCTCCTTATCCTAATATTTTTTAGCTAATTTATATTAGATATTATATTATTTTTTACATCATTAAACAATCAATTTGCTCGAATTCGACCAAATTAAAACTTATTCATTTCATCTTCAAAAACTTTAATAACTTTTTCCTTATTTTCTTCTAAACTTAATATATAATATTTTTGAGTTGTTTCTATTCTTTTATAACCTTATACTTCTGCAATATCTTTTATTTCACATCCATTTCTTAAACTAATAGTAGCCAAACTTCCTCTTAAATCATAAAATCTACATTGAATTCCTAATTCATGATGAATTATTCTAAATGGACATCTAATAATATCCGTTTTTGAATAAGTTCCATCTTTTCTAGTAAACACCATTTCTACTTTATTGCGTTTAGAATTATTTTTTATAATTTTATATTCTACTAACTTACCATACTTATTTTTAACTTCTTCTAAAGTATAGTGTTTATAATTTTTACCACACTCTTTTTTATAATTGTTTTGCAATACTTTATATTTATATAAAAATGAATATAAAGTATCACAAATATAAACCTCTCTACTACTGCCTATTGTTTTTGCTGTACCTAAATACCATCTGCCATTTTCTTCTTTATCTTTTGCATAAACAGTCTTATTAACTTTAATAATTCTATTGTCTAAATCAATATCATTCCAAGTTAATGCAAATACCTCACCAGTTCTCATGCTTGTATAACAAGCAGTTAAAAATGCACATATAAATACTTTATTATTTTTAAATCTACCTAAAATTATTTCTATTTCTTCTTTAGTATAGATGTGCCCTATATTGTTTTTTTAATTCAAATGATAATACTCTAGGTATCTCTAAATCACCTGCTGAATTATTCTTAATTAACCCAAAATAGTAAGTTGCATCCCTCAACGGACTCTTAATAACCTTTTGATAATTTCTTAATGCATCTCTTGTACCAGATGTTTGATATAACTTTAATAACGCCTGATTTAGTTATTTGTTTTCTTTTTCCATTTACCTTCCCTGCTTCAAAGCAATATTGATATACATTACCTCTTTTTCTTATGCTAATCATTTTATCACTCTCCTTATCTTTGATATACATATAAAAATAGAGTATACCTACATGATACACTCTACTCACTCTTTGCTTTATCATTAATTTTATTACTTATTGCTTTTAAAGTTTCTAAATACTCTTTTTCCACTGGACTTATTGTTTTTACTTGATATTTTTTATATTCTGTTCTGGCTTTCTCTATTGCTTTGTTATGACTAACTATACCCGCACCAACAAGCAATCTTTCTCCAGTACTAGAAAGTATAGTATCTAGTTGCTTAATATAATCTTCCATATGCATTGGATTATGTCTTATTGCTTGAATTTCGGCAAAATCAAAATAACCAGATACTAAATTATTCAAAATTTTTAATTCCTCTTCTGTTAAATAATTTTTGGCAACTACAACGTCACTCATTATTGGTAAATCACCACTAAACGTAGTAAGTCCCATAAATGGTTTATCAGAATCTGCCCTTTCATAAATCACTTCTGGTGCTGTATGTCCATGAGCAGCGAAGTGAAGTTTATTTTGAACAATTTTAAAAAATTCAATTGATTTACTGTCTTTAGGATTATAATCTACAGCAGTCGCATATAAATCAAGAACTTGTCTATATAATACCTTTTCGGATGATCTTATGTCTTTAATTCTAGCAAGCAATTCTTTCCAATAATTACCGCCACCGTTGCCTTTAAGTCTTTCATCATCCATAGTGAAGCCTTTAATCATATATTCTTTTAATCTTTCAGTCGCCCATCTTCTAAAATTAGTAGCAACTTTTGATTTTATTCTATATCCTAAAGATATAATCATATCTAAATTGTAATATTTAACTTTTCTTTCAACTTTTCGATTTCCTTCATTTTGAACTGTCAAGAATTCCTTGACAGTTGAATTTATATCTAATTCTTCTTCATCAAAGATATTTTTAATATGCAAACTTATATTTTGTTTAGTCGTATCATATAAGTCAGCCATCTGTTGTTGTGATAACCATACTGTTTCATCTTCAAGTTTTACATCTATTTTTGTCGTTCCATCATCAGTTTGATAAATTACAATATTATTGTTATTTTCTTCCATTGTTATACCTCCATTTCTATTTAGATTTTAAAAGGTGTCAACAAATATAATCATTGTTCACACCTTTATTTTACTACATATTTTTAATATTTTGTGGACAAGTTATAAAACTCGAACCAATTTATAATTTTTATAATTATTAGTTTTCCGTTATTTTATACTACTTTCCGCAACAATTCTTATATTTTTTCCCCGAACCACAAGGACACGGATCATTCCTTCCAATTTTTACTTCTCTTTTCTTAGGAGTTTTTTTAATTTCTGATTTACTATCGTTTGTTTGTATATTTTTTTGTTCTTTTCTTTCTAAATTTTGTCTTACTTCAGCTTTAAGTAAAAATTCAGTAATTTCTGCATTTGTTAAAGCAATCATATTATCAAACATTTCAAAACCTTCTAGTGCATATGCCTGTAGCGGGCTTTCTTGAGCATATCCTCTAAGACCAACACCTTCTTTTAATTGCTCCATAGCATCTAATTGTTCCATCCAATTTTTATCAAGGATTCTTAAAGTAATTGCTTTTTCAAAATCAGTTTGTATTTCCTGTGGAATATCTTTTAATTTTTTATTATAATCTTCAACTACAATATCATAAATTTTATCAATAATTTTTTCTTTATTTTTATTTTCTATATCTTTTCTTTCAAGTTTTTTTGCTTTTAATAAATTAGTATTAAATCTTTCTAATAAATTTTCAATACCACTTTCATCAAATTCACCTTTTGAAGTTAAATGTTTAGATACTTCATTTTCTATAAATTCTCTAAATATAACTAATATTCTATCTCTTATACTATCTTTATCTAATATTTCATTTCTTCTTTCATAAATAATTTCTCTTTGTTTACTTATAACATTATCATAATCAAGTAATGATTTTCTTCTATCAAAATTAAATCCTTCAACTCTTTTTTGACTTGATTCTATATTTTTAGTAATTATTGAATTACTTATTGCTTGATCTTCTGCTAATCCAAATGATTGCATTATACTCTTAATTTTTTCGCTACCAAATCTTAACATCAAATCATCTTCCATTGATATAAAGAACCTACTACTACCTGGGTCTCCTTGTCTTCCACTTCTTCCTCTTAATTGATTGTCTATTCTTCTAGAATCATGTCTTTCAGTTCCAAGCACATATAATCCACCCAGTTCTTTAACACCTTTACCTAACTTTATATCAGTTCCACGACCTGCCATATTAGTAGCTATTGTAACAGCATTTTTTTCTCCAGCTTTTTCTATAATTGTTGCTTCTCTCTCATGATTTTTTGCATTTAATAATTCATGTTTAATTCCTCTTTTTTTTAGTAATGAACTAATTGCTTCTGAACTTTCTATTGATGCAGTACCAACTAATATAGGTTGACCAGTTTTGTGAATTTCTTCAATTGTTCTAACTAGTGCTGTCCTTTTACCATTCATCGTTGAATAAATTAAATCAGGTAAATCTTGTCTAATTACCGGTTTATTAGTTGGTATTTCTATTACATACATATTATAAATATTTCTAAATTCTTCTTCTTCTGTTTTGGCAGTACCAGTCATACCAGCAAGTTTGTTATACATTCTAAATAAATTTTGAAAAGTTATAGTAGCCAAAGTTTTAGTTTCTTCATTTATATGTACATTCTCTTTTGCTTCTAAAGCTTGATGCAAACCTTCACTAAATTGACGTCCATGCATAAGTCTACCTGTAAATGCATCAACAATAATAACTTTCCCATTATCTACTACATAATCTATATCTTTTTTAAAACCATAGTTTGCTGTTAGTGCTTTATCTAAATTATGTACCATTATACTATTTTGAACATCATATAAATTATCTAACCTTAATAATTTTTCAGCATGCTTTATTCCTTGTTCTGTTAAAGTTACTTTCTTAGTTTTCTCATCTAAAACGAAATCATCTTTACTTAATGATTTTGCTACTTTATCAGCCATATTATATAAATCTGCACTTTTACTAACTCCACCAGATATAATAAGTGGTGTTCTAGCCTCATCAATTAAAATTGAATCTACCTCATCCACTATAGCAAAATTTAAACCTCTTTGAACTCTGTTTTCTTTTCTAACTGCCATATTATCTCTTAAATAATCAAAACCTAATTCATTATTAGTAGTATATGTTATATCTTTACTATAAGCTTCTCTTTTTTCATTATGAGATAAATCTTTTTTATTTACACCAACACTTACACCTAAAAAATCATAAATTTTACCCATCCATTCGGCATCACGTGTGGTTAAATATTCATTTACAGTAACAATATGTACTCCTTTACCAGTTAATGAATTTAAATATGCTGGCATAGTTGACACTAAAGTTTTACCTTCACCAGTTTTCATTTCAGCAATGTTTCCATAATGTATAGCAAGACCACCAATAATCTGTACTCTATAAGCCTTCTCACCTAAAACTCTGTTTCCTGCTTCTCTAACAACCGCAAAAGCTTCTACTAAAATATCTTCAAGAGTTTCACCATTTTCAAGTCTTGTTTTAAACTCCTGAGTCTTACTTTTTAATTCTAAATCAGTAAGCTTACTCATCTTTTCATCTAATTCTTCTATTTTATCTGCTAGCAAACCAAATTTTTTAAGTTCCTTTGTTTCATGGTCAAATAATGTTTTAAATATATTCATGTTTATCACCCTGCATATAATTTTATCATTTATTTATAAAAAAAGATAGACTTCCTTAACAATACTCATAACATAAATATTTAGTAATTATAACATCTACTTTTATATACCTTTTTCTAGTTTGATAATAGTATTATTAGATTTTGTGAGTTTTGCATACAAAACTTATTTTAAAGCTAATTTACTATCACCAGTTTTATAATCTATTTCTATACCATCTTGTATATTATAAATAAAAACATTAAAACTTATACCTTCCCCATTATCTTCAACTGATTTAGCTTCTATCTGAACTCCTGTTGCTAAAAGATTATCATTTTCAAAATAAGGTCTAACTCTATATAACACATGATTATTAGTTTCTTTTATATATTTAGCAACTTTATTTTCAAATTCAACCATTACTTCACTATTCATTTGTCTAGTACAAGTAATTAAATTTTTTTTATTAGCATTTTCTCCAGTTAATTGAAATGCAATAAGATGACATCTATTATATAAATAACCTTTATCAACAATATCATATTTTATTGTATGAAAACCAGTAGGTTTAATTTGCCCAATTGATTTTCTTTCTTCAGTTGGCATTGTATCAATACTTACATTAGCAAACGCTTCTCCACACCTACCCAAATAATCAAGTTCACTATATTTTTCAAATGAAATTGTACTCATCTCATCAGGAGTAAAAGTTGGAACATTATTATTTAAAATTATATAATTACTAGTTTTATCATAATTTAATATCTCATTAAAATCATAATTAGAATTATTATTTTCTAAAACATAAGAAAAAGATGGATTGTCTACCATTGTAAATAAAAATAATAAAATTCCTAAAAATAAATATACTATGCTACTTTTTTTCAATTTTTCTACTTCTTTCTTATAATTTCTATTTTTTGTTTTCTAAATATTAAATATTTATGCATTTTACCACACTCAGGACATTTTACTTTTTTTATTCCTCTATTATTAGGTAATGGTAATTTTATTATTGTTTTACATTTATCACATTTTCTATATATGTGATTCTTATCTAAAACAAATTTTTTAATATTATTAATTTTATTTATA
>CAVCAD010000102.1:0-7451 GCA_963600145.1 Bacteroidaceae bacterium | reverse complement strand
CACCTTTCAAAAAAAATATAAATTTATCTAATTATTATCTTCACATATCTATATACATATAGTGTACCATGAAGATACTATAATAGTACAAAAAAATATAATTATATTTACATTTTTAAATGACAAATAAAAATAATTACTTACAATTCTAAATAAACAAGAGAAAATTTAATTATTAATACAACTTTTCTCTATGAATATTTTTTGAAATAAAAGTTTTACATTATTATTTATTTCATCTAATGAATAATTTGTTTCATTTCTAAAGTATTTAATATATAACCTAACTATTCCATAAGTAAATATTGAAATATCAAAATCTATATTTTGATAAGAATAATTTGTTTTTAAAAATATAGTTAATTTTTCTATAGTAACCTTTGTTAATCTATCCATAAATATTAATGATTCATCACATTTTAATATTGCTGAGTACAATGTGTCATTAAGTTTTAAATGTTCTGTTATTAAGTCAAAAAAAGTTAATATTTCTTCATTACTACTTATATTAACATCTAACATATTTAGTGCATCATTTTGAAGTTCTTTTGCAACATCATAAATATTATCATAATGACTATAAAATGCACCTCTTGTAATATCTATTCTTTTAACAAGTTCAGATACTGTTATTTTAGAAAGTTCTTGTTTTTCATAGACTAAATTTGCAAACTCTTCTTTAATTTTTTTCTTTGTTTTTAATGATGATGAATTAACACCTTTTAATTTCATAAAATCTCTTAATCCTTTCTTCCGAATTATTGCGTATTTATAATGTAATTTATTTGGATACAAAAGTCAACACATGTATAATGATTAAATACCAGGTAAAAGACTTTAGTATTTGATGGATATATTATATATTATAGATAAAAAAAATTAGTTATATTTCAAACTAATTTTTTTATCTTATAATAACTTTTTAATCAACAGATTTTAATGCTTCAATCATATCAACATTAATAAGTTTTTTATTAATATAAAATTTTAAAACAAATGTAACTATATTTATTACAATAAATGGGATGATGTAAGCACCTATCCAAAGACTAGGGTCAAACATAACTTGATCTGGGGGAACTACAGTCAAAATATAATTATGAAGTAATATACCAAATAACCAACCAAAAACAATTCCTATTTGTGATAAAATAATTGTTTCTCTATAAATATACATAGTAACTTCATTATCTCTAAATCCAAGTACTTTTATTGTTGAAAGTTCCCTTATTCTCTCTGCGACATTAATATTGGTTAAATTAAATAATATTACAACAGTTAAAAGTGATGCTAAAACTATTATAACTAACATTATTTTATTTAAAGATTTAACAATTGTATTCACCATATCATACATTGTAGTATTTTGAACTACACCTTTTGTAGCAGATAATTTCATAAAACTTGCACTAACTTTCTTTGTATTATCCTCACTTGAATCTTTTAAAAGTAACATATAAGCATTAGTTTTATATTCATCATTATAGATAGTTTCATATGCTTCTTTACTCATAAATATAAAATGTCCTGCATACATCTCACAGATAGCAGATACTTTAACTTTATGTTCAATACCTTTACTATCTTCAAATGTAAATGAATCACCAACTTTAACATTTAATGAATTAGCAAGTCTTTCTGATATAACTACTCCATCTTTATCTAATGAAATACTATTTTTATCTTTTCTTGTATGTAAATCTATATATTTTTTAAAATCAGAAGTGCTTTCTGGTACAATAAGTTTTATTTCTTGCTTATCATTATTTCTTCCTGTTTCTTTTGAAACATCTTCATAATAAACTTTTGATTTTCCAGTAATTTCATCATTTGATAATAACTCATTAAATTCTTCTTCTTGGCTTATTTTTATATTATCATTTAAAGCAACTATCACATCATATTTAATAATACCTTGAAATTGTTTATCATTAATTGTAGATATAGATTTTTGAACTGAAAAACCAGTAAATAAGATAGCACTTGCTCCTGCGACTCCAAATATTGTCATAAGCATTCTTTTTTTATATCTAAATATATTTCTTGCTGTAACCTTTTTAGTAAAATTTAATCTTTTCCAAATAGGTTTTATTTTTTCTAATAATATTTTTGATCCACCTGCTGGTGCTTTTGGAAGTAATAAATTCGCAGGTTTTTCTTTTAAATTATTTTTGATAGAAATATAAGCAGGTATTACACTACATAATAAAGATAATATACATGCAATAATCGTTTCTTTCAAATAGAAATGTAATTCTATTTTTGGAATAGTAAAGCCATGTTCATATGCATTATAAACAATATATGGTATTAAAATATGACCTGATACTACGCCTATAATTGTTCCAATAAATGCTGATAAGAATCCATATATAACAAATTTCTTAATAATATCTTTATCTTTGTATCCAAGAGATGTTAATGTTCCCATATTAATTCTTTCTTCATCAACAAATCTTGTCATTGTTGTAAGTGTTACAAGTGCTGCAACAAAATACATAAATAATGGAAATACATTTGCTAATGAGTCAATTATATTAGAAACAGTTTCATAAATTGAATAACCATCACCACCTGGTACTTCTCTTCTATTATAAGTATGATATACAGGGCTTTCAAGTGTTTCATATTCTTCTTTAGCATCTTCTAATTCTTCTAAAGCATTATTAATTTCATTTGTTGCATCTGGAAGTTTATTATTATATTCTTCTAATTTTTCATAATATTCTTTTTCTTTTTCGTTTATTTCTTCTTTAGCTTTATCTAACAAGATAACTTTATTATTATATTCTTCTTTCTTTGAATTAATCAAAGACTCTGAATAAATAACCCTAGTTTCTGCATTTTTGATTTGTTCTAAAGCAAAGTTATAATCAGAAATATTTTTATTATATTCCTGTTTAGCAAGTTCTAAATTTTCAAGAGCTATTATATATTCTTCATTTTTATTATTTAATTTTTGTTTAGAACTTTCAAGTTCAGTATTTTTACTATCTAATACTTTCTTACTTTCAGATATTTCTTTTTCTTTTGTATCTATTTCTTTAAGTCCTTGTTCAATTTGTAAAATACTAAGGTTATATGTATCATTCATAAAGCTATTATATTCGTTAGTTGTAGTTTCAAGTTGAGATTGTAATGTTTGTAAATTTTGATTATATACTTGTTTATCATTATCTAATAAATTTGGATTACTTAATATTTGCTCTATATAACTAATGTTATCATTTAACTTTTTAATTCCAGCTATATATTGTGCTTTTATGTTTTCAAGATTTTCCTTATTAGTTTCTAACTCTTGTTTCTTATTACTTAGTGTAGTGCTAGCATTTTCAAGTTCAGTATATTTTTCTTTTAATTCATTTTCTTTTTCTAAAATTAATTTTTCTGATGAGTCTAACTCTTTTTTTGCAGAAATTAATTTTTCCTCTGATTTTTGAATTTCTTCTAAAACATTATCTAATTTTTCTTTAGAAACATCTATTTCTTGTTTCTTACTATTTATTTCTTGTTTACTTGAATTTAATGCTTCTTCTGCATTTTTTATTTCTAAATTAGCATCATTTAATTTCTTTTCATTTATATTTATTTCTTGTTTTGCATTATCAATTTTAGTTTTAGCATCTGATAAAGATGTTTTAGCATTTTCTAATTCTTGCTTAGCATTTATTATTTCTTCAGTTGCTTCATCTATTTTATCCTTATACTCGCTTTTTATTAAGTCAAATCTAATATTTTTACTAGATTCAAGTAGATTTTGTAGTTCATTTTTATGACTAATTATTTTTTCATTATAAGTATCACTATAGGGGTCTAATTCTTTCGTATCATTAAAAATTATTTTAGCCATCATATAAACATTTGAATCAAATGCAGATTCATTTGCAACTGCATAATAATCAAGTGAACCTGTGCCGACAGTAGTTTGTCCACGATTTAATGTAGATAAAATTTCTGTAGACTTAATAAAACCAGTAATCTTAAAGGTTGTATTTTTAAGTACCTTTTTTCCAAAAGAATCCTCTTTTTCTGTAAAAGTTATTTTATCACCTATTTTATAATTATCTTGATTAGATACATCAAGTGCTATTTCTTGATTGTTTTTAGGTAGATTACCATCAACTAGTTCATACATTGATATATCTTTAGTATTTGAAAAAATTCTAAAACTTTTATTATCATTTTCTAATGTTACATCTTTTAAATAAATATATTCAACCTTTGATATATTACTAGCACTTTCAATAGATTTCATTTCAGTACTAGTAAGTCCATAATCACTCGTGATTGTAACATCAGCCGTATTATATTCTTTAAAATAATTAATTCCAGTTTTTCTCATATCTGAACCAGTTACAGATAAACCAACTAATGCAAATGAACCTAAAGCCATTAAAAGCATAATAGAGATAAATCTACCAAATGAATGAGTAATAGATTTTTCAATATCTTTATTTAGTGCTCTTTTTTTCATGTATACCACCTACCACTCAATTTCCTCTACTGGTATAGGTTTTTTATTTATAACAACATCTTCTGGTTTTCCATTTTTAAAATGAATTATTTTGTCAGCCATTGGTGCTATTGCTCCATTATGAGTAATAATAATAACAGTCATTCCTTTTTCACGACAAGTATCTTGAAGTAATTTCAGTATTTGTTTACCAGTTTTATAATCTAGTGCTCCTGTTGGTTCATCGCAAAGAAGAATTTTTGGGTTTTTAGCTACTGCTCTAGCAATAGCAACTCTTTGTTGTTCTCCACCAGAAAGTTGTGCTGGAAAATTATTTTTTCTATCTTTAAGGCCAACACTATCCAAAACTTTATTAACATTTAAAGGATTTTTAGATATTTGAACTGCAAGTTCTACATTCTCTTTTGCTGTTAAATTTTGAACTAAATTATAAAATTGAAAAACAAAACCAATATCATCTCGTCTATATTCTGTTAATTCTTCTCTTTTATAATTGCTTATATTTTCACCATCAATTAAAACAGAACCTTTTGTTATAGAATCCATACCACCTAAAATATTTAAAGTTGTAGTCTTTCCTGCACCAGATGGTCCAACAATAACAACTAATTCCCCTTTTTCAATTTCAAAATTAGCATTATCAAGAGCTTTAATTTTTGTATCCCCTGTTTGATATTCTTTTGTTACATTTTTAAACTCTATATATGCCATTTTATCCCTCCTCAAAATTAAATTGCCTATTAATTTTATAACAATAAAAATATCTTTAGAATAACATTTTAACTCAATGTGTTAAAATTTTAACAGCGTTTAATTATTTGTTAAAATTTTTTAATAATTATATAAAGGAGAAATTGATTAAGTAAATCTAATAATAGTATATCTTTTCTTTTAAAAAGAAATAGTTTATTTTTAAATTAAAATATTATTGTTATTATCTGAATATAACTGAATTAATTTATTATATAAGATGATATTTTTAAATTTAAAATAAATCATAAAAGTAATATTGAATAACTTTGTTTACCAAAAAAATATAAATACAGTGACATTTACAGTGACAAACATAAAATGTTTGTGAGTTAACAATATAAATATCGTTTTAGTAATAATCGGCAAATACATGTGAAATATTATAAATGATAATATTGATTAGGAATCTTTTCATACTTGGAAGGATTATTATAATTTTTTCTGCTTAATAGTGTATTATTTGCTTAATACTTCACTATGACTTTTAGTGTTTACTAATAATAGTACTATTTCATCTTCTAAATACTTATAAATAAGTACCCAGTCTGTTTCAATATAACAATCTATACAGTCTTTAAATCTTTTTATGTATATTTTTTTGTTGTTAAAACATAATATATATTAGATTTATATAAAATATAATATATTACGTATATAATAACTTGATGTTTTATATAAACTATGATATTATTTTAACTATGAAAGAGGTGTTATTATGGAAAGTTTAACAACGGCTATAAGCGTACAAGTAGATAGAAAAGACAAAGAACTAGCAACAAGTATTTTAAGTAATTTAGGGTTAAATATGAGTACATACGTCAATATGGCTATAAAACAATTAATTAATAAAAATGGTGTGCCTTTTGAGGTAGTAAATCCTAGACCAAGTAAAGAATTATTAGAGGCTTTACAAGAGGGCGAAGATATACTAAACGGAAAAGTAAAAGCAAAAAGTTATACTAATATGTATGAAATGTTAAAGGATTTAAAGGCTTAATATGTTTAATTTAGAAAAGACAAAGTACCACGTACAATATACTAGCCGATTTAAAAAAGAGTTTAAAAAAGTATTAAAACAAGGCAAAGATGAAAATTTATTTTTAGAGGTACTTAACGTTATAGCAAATGACAAAGAATTAGCCGAAAAATACAAAAACCATAAACTAATAAATGATAAAACATTTAAAGAGTGCTACGAGTGTCATATACAACCCGACTGGCTATTAGTTTATAAAGTACAAGATAATAAGTTAGTATTATTACTTTTTGCAACTGATAGTCATAGCGACTTATTTAACAAATAGGGAAATATAAAACCCTATTTTTTAGTGAAATAAAAAAAGAGTTAACATCATAGTTTAAACTCTTTTTAAAAATATTTTTTTAAACCAACGATCTTTTTAAAATTTTAGTAAATTTTTGTTCTAAAAATGGTTTTGCAAATTGTTCTTCTAGAATTAAAACACTACCTTTATATCTATTATATGCTTTGTCATAGTTTCCTTGTTCTATTTGTTCAACACAATAATCTACTATATTATCATAAATATAATCATAGATAATGCTGGAATTTTCAACAATAATAGGGGCAACTTCATAATAATGTTTTATATCTTCTTTTGATACGAAGTTATCTCTAAACCAGCGTAGTATTGTTAATTCATAGCAGTTGTCATCAAAGTTTTCTTGAAAATACTTCATGCAAGCAGTAGTTAAATAACAACCTGACCCTGAACTTTTGTCCTGAGTTCCTTTGTCTCTATTATTATCGGTTTTACTCCAATTTTCATTTAAATCTGCCTTTACATGTGTGGAATTATGTGTGGCATTTCCGTATGTGCTTTTATCATAATAATCATATTTATATCCGCTACCATCAGAGTATGGTGTTACTTTGAATTCACTTCCATCTTTTTTCTATATTTCCCTTTTTGAATCGTATTCCATATTTTTAATTTTGTCATAGTCAAAATTTGCCATATTATTTTTTAACTCTCTTTCTTTTGTTTTCTTTTCTTAGTTTTTTTACTTTTTCTTCATGTATTTTATTCTTCAAAAAAATGTACAAAGGGTCAAAGTAATTACCAAGTTCGTTAAAGTCATCGTATCTAACTTCTAAATCTACCTCGATTTTTTTTAGCTCTTCCATTTTATTATTTGAAGGAATATTTTTCTCGATTTTTTTCAATTCTTCTGACAAATATTTAATTTTTTCTTTATCTTC
>CAVCAD010000101.1:0-13087 GCA_963600145.1 Bacteroidaceae bacterium | reverse complement strand
AGGAAGAATATATAAACTAACAGATGTAGGATTAGATATTTACGACGAGCTATAAACTAGCTAGAATATAAATCTGTAAAAATCCATGATGGATCATAAGCTATTACACTACCATCACCACACCAAATAGCTCTAACATTTCCCGTAGTTGTATCTGCCACAGCTGAAGGATCACGGTTAATCCAGCTACCTTCAGTATGTGTTTCATGTTTTAATCTTAATCTGATATGGCCAGTTCCAGATGTCCTACATTTCACATGTACAAACTGGACATCATAGCCTAAGCTTTTAGCTATACGATAATAAACCTGTCCCCAGTCCACACAGTTAGAACCTTTACCATTTTTAGCATCTGTGATTGTTTGTTTATCTGTTTTTTTAGAGTTGAAATATTTAAGATATAATTTCTTCTTTGATATAATAGCTAGTGCTTCATCAATTGTTTTTCCTGCAAAATCAAATGTTTTAGTAAATAGCTGCATTGTAGAGTCATTATAATCTGGAAGAGTTGACATTCTATATACAATAGCTGGAATTCTTTTATTAGCTTTGATATAAGCATCTACTCGAATAGCCATGTCAACATATTCAGCTTTATCAAGTTTCTCTCCATTTTTTAAGGTTACATAGTTTGGAAGAAAGTCTAGAGATGTATTATCAACAATAGCAGCTATTGCATACATTGCAACTAGTTTATTGTCACCTAATTTTTTAGCTAGTTTTTCTACGTTGTCACAGCTGTCTGATTGGTTAAGTATTTGGTAGTAATCCCGTTTTTTATAGTTCTTTTTGTTTTGTATTAGCCAGTAAGCAATAGAGTTCATAGCTTGGCAAAATACAGTCCATGATTTACTTTTATTACCTGACATATTATATTTTTTATATATCATAGCTATTATATTTTATAGTTGCACTTTCGATACATTAATGCATTTTTCGATGCACTTTTTTTAAAAGTTTAAATGATGATGGAATATTATTGTGTAGGTGCAATATTACTTGCTTTCATGAAATATCCATAATGATTGATGTGGCCATGGTTAGTGAATAGGATATAATTGCTAATATGATAAAAAGCACTTTCATTACATGTTCATGTTTTTTATTAATTTTATTTTCGCAGTATAACTCGGTAATTAATAATAATATTAACATGATCAATATCATGTTGAAAAATATCGCAGTTCTTGTATTTGATGCATAAACAGTAGGTGAGAAGCCTAATATTAATTTGCTCATTAAACCACCAATAAATAGTGTTAATGGCAGTAAATTTTTACTAAATATTTTATACAATAATAAACAACTACTTAATAATAAGTAAATGCATATGGACACTGCTATTATTAAGGCTATATTTAAAGAAATGGCATATGGGTATGCATTAGATAAAGGAACGCCCTGGAATGTGATTAAATTTAAGATGTATGTAAGCATTGGTTGATGAATACAAACTGAATTAATATTATTTGATGTTGTCATTACTATGGAATTTAACAAGTCATTGTTTTCTAAAATTATTTTAAGAGTTGGGGAATATTGTATAATGTAATTAATGTCTAATAATAAATCAAATCCTGCTAAGAACAAAATTAATAAAATATTAAAATAACAAACATATTTTAAATATTTATTTTTTGTTTTTACAATTGCACAAACATTAAGGAAAATATAAAATAATAATATAATTATTTTTTCTGAGATTAATGTCCCAATTGTTGAAACAATTCCTAAATATAGTTTTTGATAAATGTTTAAATGTGCAAAAGCAGGATACCATCTAGTAACCTCAGAAGCTAACCTAACACTATTTCCAGGGCATGTAAGAATAAATATCAATGATAAACCTGAAACAATAATAGTTAATATATTAAATTTATTTATATTCTTTTTATTGATGATACAATGAATTAAATACAATAAATTAAACCCAAGGATTAATGCACAAGTCTGCTCTTGATTAATGGCATATAACAAACATAAAAATGAAATAATATATGTAAAGATGGATGTCTGCTTATTTTCATAATAATTCATTAATGGTAAAAATGAAACCATACCTAATCCAAAGCACCATGAATAGTTTAATGTTGTTGCAATCCAACCAGCACTTGACATATCATAAAAAGGATAGATTAAAAATAATAAAACTCCAAAATATTTTACTATTTTATCATATTCATAATTTGAAACTATGTTAATAAGTTTAATAGCTAAATATGCACCAACAGTATATATTAATGAATCTAATATCTTCCAAACTATGATATTTTCTCTAGCTAATATTACAGAAACAGTATCTATGATTAATCGACTAGACCAAATATCATATCTCCTAATTAACCACTCAAATAAATTAAATTTTGCTAAAATAGTTGAATAACCTATATCATCATTTGCATGTCCCATAAATAAATGGAGGGATAAAATCGCAATAAAAAGTATTATAAAAGAGTAATTATTCTTTATAGTATAAAATAGATCCTTTTTATTAATCAAATTCATATATATGTATATATATTTAAAGGTGTATAAAAACTTAATAGTTGGTTATCGCCTTAGTATATTCCAATATTATCTTTTCTTGTTTTGATTGATTATTAATCAATGAAATTCATACTCCGACAAAATATAGGATATGACACAGTTTTATTACTTCATATATTATATTTTTTATATATCATAGCTATTATATTTTATAGTTGCACTTTCGATGCACTTTTCGTGCACTTTTTAAAAATGTAGTGTAGGTATGCTTTAAAAGAATGGTTTTAATAGTAAATGATGTGTTTTGTTAAGTTAATAGCTATAAGTGATTAGATATTAGATTGAAAAATTAATTATTCATTTTATGAATTGCCCCCCCCAAGAGCTTTTAAATTTATATACAATACATGAGAATATATAATCAAACAAAAGGAGAAAATAGGATGGAAAAATTGAAATGTCTTTTTGATTATTTTAAATATTTAAAAAATCCTTTTACAGCATTAGCATTTAAATTTGGTTTGAAAAAGAATTGTCTTGTAAAATTTAAAAATTTAAATGGGGAAATAAATTTAACATCAATCGTTGCATTAAATAGGCTTATGGATGCATTGAATATAGTAAAAAATGATAAACTCGATGAGATGATTAAATATATTAAAGAAATTGATAATGATAGTAAATTCGTATGTATTAACAATATAAAATATTATAATGTTTACAATAGCTATTTTAAAAAAGAAAATGAATGTGATTATAATATATGTATTGCTGAATATTTTTCTGGTGATGATTGGGATATGATTGATTTTCAAAATAGGTTTGTTATTGATATAGGTGCTAATATTGCTGATACAACACTCTATTTTGCAAAAAATGGTGCAAATGTAATCGGGTTTGAACCTGTGAAACATTTGTATGACTTGGGAATTAAGAATATCTCTGCAAATCCTAATCTAAAACATAATATTACTTTCATTAACAAAGCAGTTGGTGGAAAAAAAGGAAAAATATCTATTGAAGATAATAATTCAACGAAAGAGTATATGGATCAAAATGGTTCATATGACATTGAAGTAATTACGATAAATGATGTTTTAAATGATTATAATTTCATTCCAGATGTTTTAAAAATGGACTGTGAAGGTTGTGAATTTGAAATTATACTCAATGAAGATTTAACCATGTTCAATGACATAATATTTGAACATCACTCTGAAATGGTTGGAAAAGATTATAATGCACTTATTGAAAAACTAAAAAAAGAAAATTTTAAGATTAATACTTGGCCTTGTAATGCTAGTAACAAAAGTTTTGATAAAATTGGTATAATACATGCATACAAATAAATTATAATCCAAAACATCTACTTCTAAAATAGTTGCACTTTTTAATGTACTTTTTTTAAAAGTTTAAATGATGATGGATTTGGGTTAATTATTCTGTATTGTTTTATTTTCATTTTATTGGGTTCTTATTTGATTCTTAAACCTTTTTTTAGAATATTAATTTTAAAAATAATGGTATGCATTTAAGTAAATATGAAATATAAATTTATTGGCTGATAAATCATCTAATTTCTTTTTCTAAAGGAATTTTTATTAATTAGGTTTAATATACATATCAATGATATAGGGTATGGAAAAGTATGAATTTGAAGATTAGTGTAATAATGCCTATTTATAATGCTGGGAAGTATTTAAAAAATACCTTGGATTCAATAATTAATCAAACAATAGGTTTTGAAAATATAGAATTAATTTTAGTTGATGATTGCTCTACAGACAATTCAAGAGATATTGTAGAAGAGTATTCTAGTAAGTATTCTAATATTAAACCTATTTTTTTAGAGGAAAATACTGGTTGTCCAGGGATTCCTAGAAATATTGGAATTGAAAATGCAACTTCAGATTATATTATGTTTATAGATAATGATGATGAATATCTTCCAGAAATTTGTAATACGTTGTATAATACATTAATTTCAGAAAATGCAGATATTGTGGTATGTGATAATATAGAAACAGAAGGTAATACTGTTTTCACATTTTCAATTGATTCTTGCAGGGTAGTTCGTGGAAAAGAAATTGTTTATTTTGATAATGTTTATATTTGGAATTGTATTTTTAAAAGATCCATTATTTTAGATAATAATATTTCTTTTATCGATGGTATTTATGAGGATGGTATTTTTACATTAGAATATTATCTTCATTCAAAAAAATTAGTTTATTTAAATGATTTTGTTGGATATAATCATATTTCTAGAAAAAACTCTCTATCTGAAGTTACTTTTGATTTGTCAATTGAGGTTATAAATTCATTTGACATTTTTGTTAAAATTTTAAATGATAATAATTGTGATTTAACTAGGTTTTTCAAACCAGATATTCAAGGAATGATATGGCGAGCAACAGTATTGGGGGAGGATGGAAATAAAGAGGAAATAAAAGAAGTACTTTCTCATTTATATGATTTTGAGAGAAAAATAAATTTCAATGGTGAGTTAGCTATTGTTTATAAATTTATTAATTTTTTCATTTTACATGGAAATTTAAATATCGCTACTTATATTTGTTTGTTTATTTCAAAGCTTAGAAAGTTTGATTTAATTTTAAATGTTTATAGAAAAGTCTTTTCAAACACTCGTTCAAAAAAAGTTGAATAATGATTATAACTTTTGAATACAAGAAAATAGAATGATATTAAGAAGTAATTGTATTGGTAAAAAACATGATAGTAGCTATTCTAGTTTGGTTATTATAAATCTATTTTTTTTTTAGCTGGTGCAAATATAGTTGCACTTTTTAATGCACTTTTTAAAATAAAGTAGTGTGGACAGGCTTTAAATGAGGTGTTTAAATAGTAAATATGGTGTTTGGTTAAGGTAATAGCTATGAATAATTATATTGTTTATTAATGGATTTATTATCTATTGGTGGATAATCTAAAACATAAATAATAAACTAAAAAAGTGTGATAAACACACTCAATAATGATTTTTATTTACTTGTGTATTGAATATACAGTATAATTCCTAATATCTGTATCAAATTGGGTTATATTAGTTTTAGTAACATTATATCCAGATTCGATTAAATTATTATAATCATTATTACCTTCATCAATAAAATACACTTCAGATCCATTATTTATTTTATCTTGAATTGTTTTACTTGTCATCAATTTATTTAAATTATCCACTGGATTACTTACATCTCGAATTTGCGTATCTGAATTAAGATTATACAACTGATAGTTATCACAATCACTACGATAATATAAATCAGACTCTACGAAACATATAACTCCATCAGAAACAATAATATCTCCTTCATTAATCACGCCATTGTGGAATCCATCATATTTATCTATTGTTTCTTGATACTCAAATTGTTGATTGTTAACAAATACAAATGCCCAAAAAACACCTGATATCAAGATTATACTCAATGCAATTCGTACAAATTTTTTACTTTCAATTTTAGAAAATAATATTGATAAAGAAAGCCAAAACATCCCAAACATTGGAACACCATATCTCATGAAAAAAATTGGAGTATCAATTAATGAAATAATAATTCCGATTACTGGAACTAACAAGAAAGTAATTAAACCAATTTTAGCATAAGAATCAATTTTTCCTTTTTTATAATTTTTTACTAAAATAGTTGCAAATAAACAAATCAATAAAAATGCCACCAATGCAGGAATCACATAAGCTATTACAATATTTATATCTGGATTTTCACAATAATCTCCAAAAATGTAAAATACATCATAAGCTAAGGTTACTAAAGACATATCTGGAACCCAAAAATTACCTTGAATAAAACCGCCTTGTTTAAAAATAATTGGAACCCATGGAGCATAAGCTAAAACAGATATAATCGTTGAAATAATAAAATTTTTAAGTAAGCTTCTATTTTTAAATATGATATATATTAAAAATGTTAAATACAATGCAAACATCTCTAGTGCTGCAAAATAATGAGTATATGCTGCTAATATGGTACATATTGTTAATATTGCCCAATTTTTGAAATTTGATTCATTTAAAATCTCTTTAATGTAAACAAATCCAATTGTAATAAATAACAATGCCCAGCCATACATTCTAAGCTCTAAAGCAAACCTCATCAATGCAGGTGTACTAAAAACTAACAAGTTATATAAACCTGTTATTTTCCATCCAAAAACTTTAGAAACTTTTGTATAATTAAAAATAGCTAATAATCCAAAAGGAAGCAAGGACACGAACCTACCAATTATAACAAGGTCATGGTAATTAAATAAATTACATATTATTACAAAAAATTTATAAATGAAATAATATAATAATGGATGAACATCTTGTATTCCTAAATTAATCATATCATTTAATGGTAAACTAACCATAAAAACTGAAAATAACTCATCATACCACATACCAAATGTAGTAAAGCCCATAACAATATCTAACACAAAATAGCAAATACCAATTAAAAATAAGGATTTATATATATTTGAATTATCATTAATTTTATTTAAAAAGGACATGATTAATTGTTTAATTTTGAATAATCTTAAAGTTTTTCATTTTTTATTTTAAGCACTAATTTTTTCTTAAAATAAAATCGGGGGGGGGGTAAATAGATTGTTTTTTAAAAAGAGCTAGATTTTTAGTTGGTCGAAATATTTAAATATATTTCTTTAAATAAATATTAATAGAAACAATTATTACTATTAAAAATATAGGCAAATCAGATGTTGGTAGTATGGATTATAAAGTTAGTGTGATTATCCCTGTATACAATGCTGGAAATACTTTAAAGGCAACGATAAACTCGGTTATTAATCAAACAATTGGGTTTGAAAATATAGAATTAATTTTAGTTGATGATTGCTCTACAGACAATTCAAGAGATATTGTAGAAGAGTATTCTAGTAAGTATTCTAATATTAAACCTATTTTTTTAGAGGAAAATACTGGTTGTCCAGGGATTCCTAGAAATATTGGAATTGAAAATGCAACTTCAGATTATATTATGTTTATAGATAATGATGATGAATATCTTCCAGAAATTTGTAATACGTTGTATAATACATTAATTTCAGAAAATGCAGATATTGTGGTATGTGATAATATAGAAACAGAAGGTAATACTGTTTTCACATTTTCAATTGATTCTTGCAGGGTAGTTCGTGGAAAAGAAATTGTTTATTTTGATAATGTTTATATTTGGAATTGTATTTTTAAAAGATCCATTATTTTAGATAATAATATTTCTTTTATCGATGGTATTTATGAGGATGGTATTTTTACATTAGAATATTATCTTCATTCAAAAAAATTAGTTTATTTAAATGATTTTGTTGGATATAATCATATTTCTAGAAAAAACTCTCTATCTGAAGTTACTTTTGATTTGTCAATTGAGGTTATAAATTCATTTGACATTTTTGTTAAAATTTTAAATGATAATAATTGTGATTTAACTAGGTTTTTCAAACCAGATATTCAAGGAATGATATGGCGAGCAACAGTATTGGGGGAGGATGGAAATAAAGAGGAAATAAAAGAAGTACTTTCTCATTTATATGATTTTGAGAGAAAAATAAATTTCAATGGTGAGTTAGCTATTGTTTATAAATTTATTAATTTTTTCATTTTACATGGAAATTTAAATATCGCTACTTATATTTGTTTGTTTATTTCAAAGCTTAGAAAGTTTGATTTAATTTTAAATGTTTATAGAAAAGTCTTTTCAAACACTCGTTCAAAAAAAGTTGAATAATGATTATAACTTTTGAATACAAGAAAATAGAATGATATTAAGAAGTAATTGTATTGGTAAAAAACATGATAGTAGCTATTCTAGTTTGGTTATTATAAATCTATTTTTTTTTTAGCTGGTGCAAATATAGTTGCACTTTTTAATGCACTTTTTAAAATAAAGTAGTGTGGACAGGCTTTAAATGAGGTGTTTAAATAGTAAATATGGTGTTTGGTTAAGGTAATAGCTATGAATAATTATATTGTTTATTAATGGATTTATTATCTATTGGTGGATAATCTAAAACATAAATAATAAACTAAAAAAGTGTGATAAACACACTCAATAATGATTTTTATTTACTTGTGTATTGAATATACAGTATAATTCCTAATATCTGTATCAAATTGGGTTATATTAGTTTTAGTAACATTATATCCAGATTCGATTAAATTATTATAATCATTATTACCTTCATCAATAAAATACACTTCAGATCCATTATTTATTTTATCTTGAATTGTTTTACTTGTCATCAATTTATTTAAATTATCCACTGGATTACTTACATCTCGAATTTGCGTATCTGAATTAAGATTATACAACTGATAGTTATCACAATCACTACGATAATATAAATCAGACTCTACGAAACATATAACTCCATCAGAAACAATAATATCTCCTTCATTAATCACGCCATTGTGGAATCCATCATATTTATCTATTGTTTCTTGATACTCAAATTGTTGATTGTTAACAAATACAAATGCCCAAAAAACACCTGATATCAAGATTATACTCAATGCAATTCGTACAAATTTTTTACTTTCAATTTTAGAAAATAATATTGATAAAGAAAGCCAAAACATCCCAAACATTGGAACACCATATCTCATGAAAAAAATTGGAGTATCAATTAATGAAATAATAATTCCGATTACTGGAACTAACAAGAAAGTAATTAAACCAATTTTAGCATAAGAATCAATTTTTCCTTTTTTATAATTTTTTACTAAAATAGTTGCAAATAAACAAATCAATAAAAATGCCACCAATGCAGGAATCACATAAGCTATTACAATATTTATATCTGGATTTTCACAATAATCTCCAAAAATGTAAAATACATCATAAGCTAAGGTTACTAAAGACATATCTGGAACCCAAAAATTACCTTGAATAAAACCGCCTTGTTTAAAAATAATTGGAACCCATGGAGCATAAGCTAAAACAGATATAATCGTTGAAATAATAAAATTTTTAAGTAAGCTTCTATTTTTAAATATGATATATATTAAAAATGTTAAATACAATGCAAACATCTCTAGTGCTGCAAAATAATGAGTATATGCTGCTAATATGGTACATATTGTTAATATTGCCCAATTTTTGAAATTTGATTCATTTAAAATCTCTTTAATGTAAACAAATCCAATTGTAATAAATAACAATGCCCAGCCATACATTCTAAGCTCTAAAGCAAACCTCATCAATGCAGGTGTACTAAAAACTAACAAGTTATATAAACCTGTTATTTTCCATCCAAAAACTTTAGAAACTTTTGTATAATTAAAAATAGCTAATAATCCAAAAGGAAGCAAGGACACGAACCTACCAATTATAACAAGGTCATGGTAATTAAATAAATTACATATTATTACAAAAAATTTATAAATGAAATAATATAATAATGGATGAACATCTTGTATTCCTAAATTAATCATATCATTTAATGGTAAACTAACCATAAAAACTGAAAATAACTCATCATACCACATACCAAATGTAGTAAAGCCCATAACAATATCTAACACAAAATAGCAAATACCAATTAAAAATAAGGATTTATATATATTTGAATTATCATTAATTTTATTTAAAAAGGACATGATTAATTGTTTAATTTTGAATAATCTTAAAGTTTTTCATTTTTTATTTTAAGCACTAATTTTTTCTTAAAATAAAATCGGGGGGGGGGTAAATAGATTGTTTTTTAAAAAGAGCTAGATTTTTAGTTGGTCGAAATATTTAAATATATTTCTTTAAATAAATATTAATAGAAACAATTATTACTATTAAAAATATAGGCAAATCAGATGTTGGTAGTATGGATTATAAAGTTAGTGTGATTATCCCTGTATACAATGCTGGAAATACTTTAAAGGCAACGATAAACTCGGTTATTAATCAAACAATTGGGTTTGAAAATATAGAATTAATTTTAGTTGATGATAAGTCTACAGACAATTCAAGGGATATCATAAAAGAATATTCTAATACTTATTCTAATATTAAGCCTATTTTTTTAGAGGAGAACTCTGGATGTCCAGGCATTCCTCGTAATATTGGAATTAAGAATGTTACTTCTGATTATATAATGTTTATAGATGATGATGACGAGTATTTTCCAGAAATGTGTGATAAGCTTTATAATACAATGATTTCAGAAGATGTGGATGTTGTTGTATGTGATAGTACAAATCAGCATGTTGGGAAATATAAAAAATCAAAACTGAATTCTGATAAATTATATCTAATGGGTGAAGAAATTATTTATTTTAATGATGCTAGTCCTATAAGATCTATTTTTAAAAAGTCCATTATTTTAGATAATAATATTTCTTTTCCTGACATAGTTATTGCTGAAGACATTATTTTTCAATTAAATTATCATTCACATTCAAAAAAATTTGTTTATTTGGATTTTATTGGGTATTATCATATTATGAGAGATGATTCCCTTTCTCCAACTTCTTTTAATAATTTAAACATTGATATAAAATCTTTTTATATATTACTAGGAATTTTAAAAAAATATAACTGTGATTTGAGCAGATATTTTAAACATCATATTCAACTTTTTATTTTAAAAGTGATAATTGCTGCAGGAAACGAAGGAAACCATAAAAATGAAATAAAAGAGTTATTATATAATTTGGCTGATTTTGAGAGAGAAATAAATTTTAATGGTAATTTATCATTAGATTGTCAATTTATTAATTACTTCATTTTACATGGAAAGTTAAATATAGCTACTCATATTTGTTTATTTATTTCAAAAATTAGAAAGTCTAATTTAATTTTAAATATTTATAGAAAACACTTTTTAAATTTCCATGAAAAATTTGGAGGTTTTTTAAATGGTTTTATTTAAACAAGTTAGAATATATTTAGTATTGGAAACATTATATCAAAATTTTAATAAGTGTTGTTAAGTTAGTTGGGAGAATATTGTATCATTGTATGAGTAATGTGGGAGATAAAGGTATGTATAAAGTGTCTGTGATAATGCCTATTTTTAATGATGATAAATATTTGGAAAGCACTTTAAATTCAGTGATTAATCAAACAATAGGTTTTGAGAATATAGAATTGATTCTAGTTGATGATGGTTCTACAGATAAATCAAGAGTTATTTTAAAAGAATATTCTAAAAATTATTCAAATATTAAAACAATATTTTTAGATGAAAATTCTGGATCTCCTGGAATTCCCCGCAATGTTGCGATTAAAAATGCTACTTCTGATTATATAATGTTTATAGATGCTGATGATGAATACTTCCCAGAAATCTGTGATAAGCTTTATAATACAATAATTTCAGAAGATGCAGATGTTGTTGGCTGTGATTGGTTAGAAACTGATAATTATAGTACTGTAAGATCCTCACTTTCTTCTGATGGAGTTTTAGTTGGTGATGAACTTGTTTATATTGGGGGTTATGCAATTTGGATGTGTATTTTTAAAAAATCTATTATTTTAGATAATTCTATCTATTTCCCTAGTTTAAAGAAGGCTCAGGATATTGTTTTTACACTAAATTATTTTTTACATTCGAAAAAATTTGTTTGTTTAAATGATTTTGTTGGATATCATTACATTCGTAGAAATAATTCAGTATCTTTTACTTCATTATATAGTTGTATCAATGCTATAAATGTACATGGATTAATGTTTAATATTTTGGAGGAATCTGGACGTAATTATGATTCAAATAGATTTTTTAAAAGAATGATTCTAATGTCAATAACTGGAGCTATAGTTTTAGGCAATAAATATGAAATAAAAGAGATATTATCTTGTTTATATGATTTTGAGAAGAAAATAAATTTCACAGGCAAGTTGCCGATAATTTTTCAAGTTATTAATTTTTTCATATTACATAAAAATTTGAACATGGCAACTTATGTTTGTTTATTTATCTCAAAGGTTAGGAAGTCTAATTTACTTTTAAAGATTTATAGGAGATTCTTTTTAAAAAAAGCTTAGAAAAATAATTTGCGTATACTCTTTAATTAAATAAAAAAAAATCATTGGTGATAGTTATTATGTTTATTAACAATAGAATTTGTTTACTGGGTTATGGGGTTTAGCATGAATATTTTATTAGCTTCAGATGATAATTATGCACCATTATTGGGTGTGACTATTTATTCTTTGTTAAAAAATAATGATAAGGATTTTAATGAAATTAATATCTTTGTTTTAGATGATGGTATATCTAATATGAATAAAGATAAATTATATGATATTTCTAAGAATTTTAAATGCAATGTAGTCTTGTCTTTTATCCAATATGATGATATAAGTAAAGTTTTAAATATGGATATTAAAGCTACAAGATCATTAAGCACTTTTGCTCGTTTATTTGCTACTTCTTTATTAGATGATTCTATTGATAAAATTTTGTACATGGATTGTGATGCTCTTGTTGTAGATTCACTAAAAGAGCTTTGGGAAATTGATATTTCTGATTATGAGTGCGCTGCTGTAGCTGATGCATGTCCAACATATGTTAATAGCTTTTTAAATTTACCAGAAGATGAAACTCACTTTAATGC
>CAVCAD010000100.1:0-2170 GCA_963600145.1 Bacteroidaceae bacterium | reverse complement strand
GGTAATTAAAAAAGATAAAGAAATATGCCCTGTATGTGATAAAGAGTAAATAAAATAAAATAGCTTTAATATAAGGATTTCATAACTTGACTATGATAAATTATTAGTATATTATTAATTATAGGAGAGTTTTCAAATGAAGAATAAAAAGAAAAATAATATTGATGTTAAAACAATTATACTTTTAATAACAATAGTTTTTTCATGTATAAATTTATATGCTACAAGTCAGTATTTATATGATTCAAAAGACATAAAATATGAAAATACAAGCACATTAACATCAGCAACAGACGTGCAAACAGCAGTAGATGATTTACTTACAATTGCTTCAAGATATGAATTAACTGCCGGAAATGCGGATTTTCATAATATAATATTTAGAGGAAAAGATGTAACTGAATATTTAAGTTCAGAGTATTCACTTTATGATAGAATAGCAGATGGAACATTTACAGATTTATATGTAGGAGATTATGTAGTTTTAAATGAAATAACTTGGAGGATAGCTGGTTTTGATATTTATTATGGTAAAGGAGATTCAACAGATACAAGCATAAATCAAACTTATAATAGGCATCATGCAGTGATAGTACCTGATACTAACTTAACAACAGCTTATATGCATTCATCGAATAATGCTAAAATTGGATATATAGGAAGCACAATGTACACAGCAACATTACCATCAGTTTTATCTACATATATTAAACCATTGTTTGGAGATCATGTACTTAAATATAGAAATCTTTTAGTTAAAACTGCTAATACTGGTAATTGTAACAGGCTTGGAGCCTGTTCTGGTACTTCAAATGCTTGGGGATGGTATACAAGAGAATTGGATTTAATGAATGAGAATCAAATATTTGGAAGTATAATTTGGTCATCATCAGGATTTGATACAGGTTCTGATAATATACAGTTTCCATTATTTAGATTAAAACCGGAATATATAGATAAATCTAGAAGTTGGTATTGGCTTAGATGTGTTGCAAATAAAACACAGTTTGTTAATGTTGGAAATATGACATCTATTCTTAGTGGTGGTTTTAGTAGTTTTGCAAATGCAAAAACACTTGGTGGAGTTCGCCCTTATTTTTATATAGGATAGGGATTATTAGTGATAGGGTGTATTTTTAAATGAAGAAAATTAAAAAGAAAATAAATGTTGATATAAAAACAATAATACTTATAGTAGCATTATTGTTTTCTAGTGTAAATTTATATGCAAATAGTATGTATTTGTTTGACTCAAGAGAAGTAAAATATAATAATAAAGATACAAACGATTTAACTAGTGCACTTAATGTTCAAACCGCAATAGATGATTTATATAAAGCTGCATCATCATATGAAATAACAACTGTAAATGCATCTTTTCATAATTCTATATTTAGAGGAAAAGATGTAACAGAGTATTTAACTTCAGAGTACTCTTTATATGATAGAATCTCAGATGGAACATTTACTGACCTTTATGTAGGAGATTATGTAGTTGCAAATAACATTACATGGAGGATAGCTGGTTTTGATATTTATTTAGGTAAAGGAGATTCAACAGATACAAGTATAAATCAAACATATAATCGACATCATGCAGTAATAGTACCAGATACAAACTTAACAACCGCTCAAATGAATGCCAAAAACACAACCGAGGGCGGATATGTAGGAAGTGCAATGTATAAAACAACATTACCATCGGTTTTATCTACGTATATTACGCCGGTGTTTGGTAATCATGTACTTAAATATAGAACTCTTTTAACAAGAGCGTTTGCTAAATCAAATGCAAATAGAGTTGGAAGTAAAAATGGTACATCATCAGATTGGAGCTGGTTTACAAGACAATTAGATTTAATGAATGAAAATCAAGTATTTGGAAGTGTAATTTGGTCTTCTGCAGGTTATGATACAGGCACAGATAATATACAATTCCCATTATTTAAATTAAAACCAGAATATATAGATAAAGGTCAAAGTTGGTATTGGCTTAGATGCGTAGCAACAAAAGAATGGTTTGCTAATGTCGGTAGTAATGGTGAAACTCTTTTTGGTGGTTTTAGTAGTGCAGGTAGTGCCTCTCAATCCGCTGGTGTTCGCCCATATTTTTACATAGGATAAAAGGACTAAAATAATTAGTCCTTTTATTACATAAATATTAAAACAA
>CAVCAD010000099.1:0-4949 GCA_963600145.1 Bacteroidaceae bacterium | reverse complement strand
ATTTTTATACTCTATAAAATCTTTTTTATTTATTTTATATTTTTTAGTTATTTTTTTAATATCTTTATTAGTTTCAATAATAGAAATAAATAAATGAAACAAATTAACATTCTTACTATTAGACTTATTAGAAAGTACTTCTGATAATTTAAATGCTTTAATTAATGATTCATTATATTCTCTCATATTCCTTATTTATTATATGCAAGTAATTAATAATTATAAGTTAAATAAAAAAAACAAGGTTTAACCTTGTTTTATATTTTACCAACGATTATTACAACAGCTAATATCATCAAGAATAAGATAACTAATAATTTCCATGCTAACTTAAGCCATTTACTATAAGGTATATCAAAGAAATCAAGACCAATTACTAATAATATACTTGTAGGAGCAAATAACATTGTTAAGCCATAAATACCTTGAGCTATAATTGCTTGCATGTTTATTGCTGATGTAGTTGAAAATAAATATGCTGAATAAGCAAGTGAACTTTGTGAAAGATATAACATTTCAATATTAAAGAATGAACCTATCATAGTAGATAATATACTAGTTAAAATGTTAAATTTATTTGTAAGTCCAAGTATTGCTTCTGTTATAGTGCCATAGAAAGGATGATATGCTGTAATAATTAATACAACATAAGCAAGTAATACTAAAGCAACAGTTTTAGCCATTTTTATAGCACCTTTTCCGAAAGCAGCTAAACTATCATCTAGTGAAATTCCATACATAATTGTAATAACAAATGATGTAATTACTAAAGTAATAGCTATTTGAATAAAACTCCATTCTCCAAAAGCAACCATTGAAGAACCAATAAGATAATAAAATACAGTAAAATCTTTTATTTCATAACTATTTATATTATCAAATGCTTCAGAGAACCAAGTGATATTAAATACTGTGCTCCATTTAGTACATCCAAGAATAAATACAATAAATAATAAACAGAAAACTATAATAAGTGGTAAAGATTTCTTATTTGAACCTTTTTCACCTAAATATTCATTGATAATTTCTGCATTAGTTTCTTTATTAGAACTATTCTTATTTTTCTTTTCATTTTTAATAATTACTTTTTTAGAATATTTAATTAATAATACTGCATATGCTATATAACTTAATACAAATAAAACTATTTTAAATACTAAAAGTGAACTATATTCAGTACCTAAAGTATTATTAATATATCCAACTATTGCAGAATCATAAACACTACCTATATATCCTATTATAATAGGAACGATAGTAGTTAAGAATGCAACCATTTTATCATATCCAAGTAATATTACTATAGCAGCGATAAATGGAGTAAATAGGAATAATAATGTTCCATATCCTAAGAAACTAGACATTAAAGCAATTACAAATGAAACTACTAATAAAAATATATTTCCTTTCTTTTTGAATTTTTTAGCAATTTTTTCAACTATATTTTTATAAACTCCAGTTATTGATAAAACACCATAAAATCCACCAACCATGAATAGGAATAGAATTATCTGTACGAAAAATTGAACAGATAAAAATGGATATTCAAGTAAATCAAATAAACCAACTCTATAAAAACCGTAGTCTGCCATTGTTGAACCATCAAAATATTTAGCTTTAAGTAACCAACTAAGTACTGTAGCTAGAAGAATAGAACAAGCAATGACTTTAAATAAACTATTTTTTTTCTTCATAATCTCCTCCCATACTCATTATACACTAATATTTATTTTTTTTACAATAAGTTTTTCAAAAATATATATTGTAGTTATGCTTAAATATGGAAATTAATTAATTTTAATAGTATAATTACTATTACAAACAAGGGGGTATTTATGCAAAAGGAATTACAATTAATAAAATCTAAGTATGGTGAAGGAATGATGCATTTTGCTAGAGGGAATTTTTCTACTATACTAGAAACAGATGGATTATTATTTAAAACTTTAAGTAGTCACTTTAATTATTCTAAAGAATTATTTGAAGATATAGAAGAAAATAATTTAGAAGATGATTTTAGGAATTATATATATTCTTTTGTGAAAGAAGAAAAAGAAGAAATAATAGTAAATAATAAAAGCACAAAAGAATTATTAGATGAAGCAGGATATGTGTTATATGAATGTAAAACACAAAATGATATTTTAAAATTTAAAAAATATTATAATATAAATGAAGAATTATGTACTTTTAATGATCATAGGTTAAATAAATGGTATGTGTTTTTCGCAGTAAAAAAAGATGTAGATAAAATTAAAAGACAAGATTTTATTAATCCGAAGAGGCAAGATTTATATGGTACTTCAGTAATAAGTATTCAATTTTTAAAAGGTAATAAAAATACTTTATCTATTAAAAATAGATATAATCATACAGTAAAGAATCCAGATGCTACCTTCTCAAATAATCTTGATAATATAATAGATGGTTTAAGTGATGCATTTTCTAAAGAATATAACTTAAATATTAAATATCAAAACTCAGACTTTGAAATGCCAAATTATGTTAAAGCAAATGATGGTAAATTTTATAAATATGATCATGAATTAAATAATATTTATTATTGTTTTAATAATATAATAATTGATAATTACTTTGTTAAAAACTTTTCATTAGATAGATATATAGTTTTTGAACATTATATATTAGATATGAAAGAAAAAACAATAAAATTATATGATGAAAGTTTAAATGATAGTTTTGTTAATGCTTTTACTGATATTGAAAAAATTAAAATTCAAAAAATAGATAATATTAAAAAAGTAATAATTAATGAAAATATAGAAATAAATTTAGATAAAAGAAATCATATTATTTCATATACTAACAATAATATTAAAGAAATAAAAGATAATTTTTTATATTCTAATAAATTCCTTGAAAGTTTCGATATTAGAAATACTAAAGTTATTGGAAATAATTTTTTAAAAGATAATAGAAAATTAAAAAATATTAACCTTCAAAATGTAATTTCTGTTGGTGATAGTTTTTGTGCTAATAACTCAGTAATTGAACAAATAAATATGCCAAAATTAATAAAAGCAGGGAAAGACTTTTGTAAAAATAATCAACAATTAAAAACTATAGATTTACCTATTTTAGAATATGCATCAGATAATTTTATTTCCTATAATAGTACCATTGAATCTATAAATTTACCTAATTTATTAGAAGTTAAAGAAGGATTTTTATGTCATAATGAAAAATTAGAAACATTAAATTTACCTAATTTAAAAATGACTGGTGATAATTTTATTCTTTATAATAGTTCTATTAAAAATATTTATGTTCCTAATTTACAGTGGGCAGGTTGTTCATTTTTGTCACACAATAAAGAACTAGAAGTATTAGATATGCCCAAATTATTAAGAGCTAATGCTAGATTTTTAAAATTTAACCATTTAATAAAGGGTGTTAATTTACCTAATTTAAAATGGATAGGCGACCATTTTCTAGCCGCTAATGAAAAATTAGAAATATTATATTTACCAAATGTAGATACTGTAGGTAATTCCTTTTGTGCATTTAATAATAGTATTAAAATTTTAATTATGCCAAAATTAATGCAAATTGGTGAAAATTTTATGAAAGAAAATAAAGTACTTGAAACTTTAAATGCACCATGTTTATTTAATGATAAAGAAAATAAAAAAATGCTTTGTTTAAAAAGGTAAATTATTTTACAAAATTACATTATAAATTATATTTTTTCTATACTTTTTAAGTTTAATAATATATACTTTTATTGAAGGATGGTATTTATGAGAAACAAAATTTTAATTTTTATATTTAGTTTATTTTTATTATTAATAGGTGGTGTTATAAGTTATAGTTTATTTTATAAATATATTGAAAAACCTTTACCTAAAGCAGAATTATCAGAAGGTTTAAGGGGTACATATGGTATAGATAAAAATATAAATGAAAGTACTATAGATAATTATTTAGGTAGAAGTGATACAGTTTATAGAGATGTAAGAATGCTTGTAGATACAGCAACTTGGGAAAATAAAGGTGGAGATAGATATTTAAGTGGTTATATCAAAGGATTTGAAATTATTCCATCTCCATATTTAGCAAACTATACAGATGAGTATATCAAACAAAAAGAAACAGAAAATGTTTCAGGATTATATCAAGGAAAAACTTTATTTAAACTTGATGATGAGGGAAATTATACGCCTAATTATGAAGAATCTATGGATATTTTAGAAGCTATTTTTCCAAAGGATAAAAATATTTTTATAATTTGTGGAGCAGGTGGTTATGCTGGACAAGTTAAAAATATGTTAGTTAAATTAGGCTGGGATGAAGAAAAAGTTAGAGATATTGGTGGATACTGGTATTATGAAGGAAAAAATAGTATAGAAGTTAAAGAAACTAAAAATGGGAAAGACTACTTTAATTTTAGTAAAGTACCTTATTATAATATTGATTTTGATAGTTTAACGGAGATTAATAATGAAAATTAAAAAATTAAATTTAATAATATTATTTATTATTATTTCAGCTATATCTTATGCTTCAACCGTTTCTGAAAATATAGCCGATAGTGTTTTTAGATTGCATGTAATAGCAAATAGTGATTCTGAAGAAGATCAAAATTTAAAATATATTGTAAGAGATAGTCTTCTAAAATATATGAATACATTAACATCTGATATAACTTCAAAAGATTCTGCTATAGAACTTGCAAAATTACACGAGGATGATTTTTATGCTATTGCAAAAAAAACTATTGAAGATAATGGTTATGATTATGATGTTAAAATTAAAATAGGAAATTCATATTTTCCCACAAAATATTATGGGGATATTTCTCTGCCTGCAGGATTTTATGATTGCTTGAAAGTCGAAATTGGAAACGCCTCTGGTCAGAATTGGTGGTGCGTAATGTTTCCCCCTCTTTGTTTTGTGGATATGTCTACAGGAATTGTCCCAGATGAGTC
>CAVCAD010000098.1:0-2450 GCA_963600145.1 Bacteroidaceae bacterium | reverse complement strand
GTATTAAATATATAAATATACAACCATCAGAAATAATGAAATTATCTCTTATATTATTTTTATCAAATATAATATCTAAATTTAATAGAAAAGAAAATATTAAAACAAAAGATGAAATTAAAATACTTTTTAAAATATTATTATATACTATTATTCCAAGTATATTAGTTTTCTTAGAACCTGATACTGGAGCAATTATTTCATATTTTATAATAGCTATAAGTATGATATTTTTTACAAATATAAAATTTAGATGGTATATTTTTTTTATTCTTATATTTATTACTATTATATTTTCATTTATATATATTTATAAATTATATCCAGAAATAATTATTAAATTCTTTGGTAATGATATTATTTATCGAATAAGAAGAATTAGTAATTGGAAAAATGAAAGTGGAATGCAACTTAATAATAGTTTAATTGCTATTGGATCTGCTGGTTTATATGGGCATGGATGTGCTAAAACACCAATATATATTCCAGAATCATATACAGACTTTATATTTACTATATTTGCTAGTAATTTTGGACTTTATATGTCTTTATTATTTATATTTATAATTTTTGTTTTTGATTTAAAAATATTAAGAAGTGCTAAAGATAAAACAAGAAGAAATAGTTTATTTATTATAGGTTCTATTTCATGTTTAATGTTTTATCAAATACAAAATATTTCTATGACTTTAGGACTTGTTCCTATAATGGGTATACCTCTTCCATTTATAAGTTATGGAGGTAGTAATTTAATTATATTTATGATAATGATTTCTATAATAATGAATATAATTACTGGTAAAAATTAACATTGAATAAATATAAATTAAGTGATATATTTAATATAGCGAACAAAGGTTGGTGTTTTATGATAGAAAGAAATATATTATGCATTGATTTAAAAAGCTTTTTTGCATCAGTTGAATGTGTCGAAAGATGTCTTGACCCATTTACTACTGCTTTAGTAGTCGCAGATACACGTTATAATAAAGGTGCTATAACACTAGCTGTAACACCTTATTTAAAGAAAATTGGTGTTAAATCAAGAGGAAGGGTTTATGAACTACCTAAAAATATAAAAATAATATATGCTCTTCCACGTATGAATTTATATTATAAAAAAAGTAAAGAAGTAGTTAATATTTTTTTAAATTATGTACATAAAAATGATTTACATGTATATTCTATTGATGAATCTTTTTTAGATGTAACTGACTATTTAAAACTTTATAAAAAAACAGATATAGAACTAGCTAGTGAAATATTAAATAAAATATATGAAAAACTTTCTCTTACTGCAACATGTGGCATTGGTCCAAATATGTTACTTGCGAAAGTAGCGATGGATACAGAAGCAAAGAAAAACAGCACTTTTATAGCAAAATGGACATATGATGATGTAAAAACTAAACTTCATGCTTTAACACCACTTAGTAAAATGTGGGGTATTGGTAGTAAATTAGAAAGTAAACTTAATAATTTAGGAATATATAAAATTAAAGATATAAATAAATATTCAAAGGAATTTTATAGAAAAAGATTTGGTGTAATTGGTGAAGAATTATTTTATCACGCAAATGGAATAGATACATCTAAAGTACAAGATTATAATAATATCCAAGTTAAAAATAAAAGTTATAGTATAAGTCAAGTATTATATAAAGATTATAATATAGAAGAAGCAACATTAATAATTAGAGAAATGTGTTTTTCTTTAGCAAAACGATTAAGATATAATAATAAAACAACTAGTTTAATTAGTTTTGGAGTAGCATATTCAAAAGAATTTAATAAATATTTTTATCATTCAAGAAAAATAAATAATAAATTAGATAATGAAAATGATATATATAATGAATGTATATCTATATATGAAAATTATATAGAAGATTTACCTATTAGAAAAATTATGATATCTCTTTCAAAATTAGAAGATAAAAAATATATTCAATTAAATTTATTTAGTACTTATGAAAAAATAAAAACTGATAATAAATATTATAAAGTAATTGATGAAATAAATGAAAAATTTGGAGATAATTCTTTACTTAAAGCATCTTCTTTACTAGAAAATTCTACAATTAAAATAAGAAATACTAAAATGAGGTCATAATAAAAAATGAAAAGATTAATATGGAAACCTTTTTATACATTTAATAATCAAGCAAATTTTAAAGATGAAATAGGTAATGAAAATCAGTTAATTATTAAACCTACTCTACTTGATGATATAATAAATGAAATAAATGAAAATTTAATATTTGCTTATAAAAATAATATTAATATTAAAGTTAAATATTTTGAATATGGAATTATTAAATATTATAATGGTAAAATAAAAAATATAGATCTTATAAATAAAAATGTAATTTTAAATAATAAAATACTATATTTTAAAAATATATTAAAAATAGATATTCAAAACTAATATAATTATTATACCTATTATA
>CAVCAD010000097.1:0-7921 GCA_963600145.1 Bacteroidaceae bacterium | reverse complement strand
TTCTTATCTTTATCTTTCTTTTCTTTTAATAAAGATAAGCCAAACTGAGAAATACTACCTTCATAATATCCTTCAATATACATAGTTGTTAATAAGAAAGATATTGGTAATATATCTATCATTTTAAATAATAATTTCTCATTCTCAGTTAATTTATCAATAGACACAATTTGATGTGAAATAATAACTAATATTAAAACTATTATTGAAATAATAAACATTCTAACAAGTGAATTACTTAGTTTATATCCATAATCAGTTTTATTAAATTTTTTTATAATTTGTTTTCTATTCATTTATTCTTTTTCCTTTACTAAATTAATTTCTTTTAATTTTTCTATTATAAAATCTGTACAATCATCAAATATTTTATCTAATTCTTCTTTATATAATAATTTATATCCAAATAATTTTTCTGTTATTTTTATTTTATTAAATTTATTAAAATCTTTATTTAAATACTCTATTTTTTCTTTAGCATTTTCATAAGATACAAATGAATTTTTAAGTAATTTTAAACTCTCATATATATCTTCATCTTCTATAGGTACATCTACTTTATTATTTTTAAATAAATATTTTGCATATAATTCTAAATCTTGATGTTTTTTATTTGCTATTATTTTATTTATAGATTTTTCATTATATATTTTCTTTTTACCATTTTTAAATATTAACCCAATAATATTATTATCTTTATCTTGTAGATAACTTTTTGAACAAATAAAATTATTATAATAATAATCTGCGAGTAAATGTGTATAATAACCTACTATTAATGCGTTATTTAATTTGTCCTTATAATCATTTAAAAATGCATCTAAATTTGGAAGTGATTCATTTGGACATTCTTTGCATATAACACTTCCATCATAATAATGAGTTTCCTTTCTGGTTATAGTATATTTCTTATTTACATCTGGTAAAACATTAGCAAAATAAAATGTATTTGAATTGTAATGTAATTTTGCATTTACTCTTTTAGCAATTACAAGATGTATTCCCCAACTTGGCATATATTATCAACTCCTACTATTTTATTATAACGCATTTTATATAATTATTTAAATATTTTTTTAATATAAAAGTTAAACTAAATTTTTAGTTTAACTTTCTATCGTTTACTTCAACATTATTATTAGTTAAAAAATCCCTTATTTTATCTGATACTTCATAATTTTTATTTAATCTCATTTCATTTCTTAATTCTAATAAATAATTTATATATATACTACTATTATTATCTTCTTTTTTATTTTCAAATTTTAAACCTAATATATTAATAACTTTATCTTGATAAAATTCAAGTACTTGATTTACAAAATATGTTTTATTATCATTTAATAATGAATTTACTCTCTTATTTATTTCATATATATATGATATCGCAAGAGGAGTATTAAAATCGTCATCCATAGCATTTATATATCCAAAAATTAAATCAGATATTTCATTATCATGTTTTTCTTCTTCTAATATTTTAATATTTAATAATTTATTATAAACATTAGTTATTTCTTGGTATTTCTTTTGTGCTTCAATTATTTTATCATCAGAAAAATCTGTAGGTTTTCTATAGTGATTTAATAATAAATAAAATCTTATTATCATAGGATCATATTTTTGAAATAAATCATCTAAAGTAATAAAATTACCAAGAGATTTTCCCATTTTAACACCATTAACTGTAACTAAATTATTATGTAAGAAATAATTAACAAATGGCATTTCATTTGCTACTTCAGATTGAGCAATTTCGCAGTCATGATGAGGAAATATATTATCCATTCCACCACCATGTATATCTATAGTATTGCCTAGATATTTTTTAGCCATTGTTGAACATTCAATATGCCAACCAGGATATCCAACACTCCAAGGAGATTGCCATTTCATTATATGGCCATTAACTGCTTTTTTCCAAAGAGCAAAATCTTCTGGATTCTTTTTATCTGTTGATATAGTTATTCTTTCTCCACTTAATGTTTCATCTAAAGTTCTATTAGAAAGTTTACCATATCCTTTAAATTTACTAACTTCATAATAAACATTTCCTTCTTCAGTAACATATGCATATCCTTTATCTATTAATGTTTTTATAAAATCAATTATTTCTATTATATGTCCTGTTGCTCTTGAACTAATACTAGGTTTTAAAACATTTAACTTATTCATACAATCAAAATATTGATTTTCATATTCATAAGCTATTTCATATGGATCTAATAATTTTTGCTTAGCTACTTTTTCTATTTTATCTTCTCCATCATCAACATCTCCAACTAAATGACCAACATCAGTAATATTTTGAACATATTTAACTTTATAACCTAAGTAAGTTAAATATCTATAAACTACATCAAAAAAAACATAACTTTTAGCATGACCAACATGTGGTTTTCCATAAACAGTAGGACCACAAACATACATTCTAACCTTTCCTTCTTCAATCGGGTTAAATTCTTCTTTATTTCGTGTTAAAGTATTAAATACTTTCATATTTCCTCCTATTTTAATAATAATTTATAGAAATTCTTTTTACCTTTTTTAAGTATTATAACTTTTTCATCTATAAAATCTTCTTTTACTACTATTTTATCTAAATTATTTATTTTATTTCCATTTATAGAAATTGCATTACCTGTTATCATTTCTCTAGCATCTCTTTTAGATGAACAAATACCAGTTTGAGTTAAAACATCAACTATATTAATACCAGTTTCTATTTTAAATTCATCAACATCACTTAAGTTTTCAAGTATATCATCAGATGTTAATTCTTTTACCTTATCAGTAAATAAACTTTCTGAAATATTAAGTGCTTTATTATATTCATCTTCTCCATGAATAAATGTAATTATTTCTTTAGCTAGTCTCTTTTGAGCAATTCTTTTCTCTGGTTCTCTTTTTTGTAATATTTCTATTTCTTCTATTTCTTCTTTGGTTAAAAATGTTAATTTTTTTAAATAATCTATTACACAAGCATCATCAGTATTAATTAGATATTGATATAATTTATATGATGTAGTTTTATTTTTATCTAGCCATAAAGCATTTCCTTCTGTTTTACCAAATTTAACTCCATTAGCATCTAAAACAAGAGGCATAGTCATTCCATATAGTTCATCCATACCCATTTTTCTAGCCATTTCTATTCCTGTTGTTATATTTCCCCATTGATCTGAACCTGCGACTTCTAATGTAACGTTTTTAGTTTTATTTAAATAAATAAAATCAAGTCCTTGAAGAATAGTATAAGCAAATTCACAAAAAGTAATGCCTGATTCAAGCCTTCTAGAAATTATATCTTTATCAAGCATATAATTTACATTAATATATTTACCATAATCTCTTAAAAAATCTAATACATTTAAGTCTTTTATCCAATCATAATTATTAACTACTTCAAATCCAAATATTTCTTGTGCTTGTTTAGTTAAACCTTCTACATTTTTAAGAACTTGTTCTTTACTTATCATTTGTCTTTCTTTAGAAGGTTTAGGATCACCAATAAGTCCTGTTGCTCCTCCTATTAAAAGGATTGGTTTATGTCCATATCTAGCAAGTCTTGTGCATATTAAAAAAGAAGAAAAATGTCCAATATGCATTGAATCTGCGGTAGGATCTGTTCCTATATAAAATGTTAATTTTTCATTATTTAATTTATTTTCAAGTTCACTACTAGAAATATCTTTTATTAAACCCCTGTATTTTAAATCTTCATATAAAGTCATACTTACCTCCCATAAATCTTTACATATTATAACTTAAAATTAATTATTTTTGAAGCATTCTATAATTTACTTTACCAATTTTAGTTATAGGTAAACTATCTCTAAATTCATATATTTTAGGTAATGCATATTTACTAATATTATCTAAACAATATTTTTTAATTTTATTTTCTACTGTTTTATCACCTATATATTTTTTCTTTATTACAATTACAGCTTTAGGTACTTCTTGTTTAACTTTATCACTAATTCCAACTACTATACAAGATTCTACATATTTACATTTAAGTATTATCTCTTCTAATTCTAAAGGATAAATATTATAACCATTTGATATTATCATTCTTTTAAGTCTAGACATATAATAAAGAACACCATCTTCACTCATTTTTCCTAAATCACCAGTATGAAGCCAAGTATCACCATCATAATGTTTCTTTAAAACATTTTCTGTTTCTTCATCTTCATTAATATATCCTACCATTACACTTGGACCTTTTACACAAATTTCTCCAATTTCATTATAACCTTTTTCAATATCAGTATATGGTTCAAATATTTTTATAATATTATCAGGATTTGGTACACCAATATTATCCGTTGTTTTTACACTTTCACATGTAGCTGATATAAATGCTGTTGCTTCACTTAATCCATAACCAACTTGTATTCTTGCGATTGAACCACACTTTCTAAAATATTTTTCAGTTTTATTTCTAAGTTCATCACTTAAATAATCTCCTCCACTTAAAATTACTTTTACACTTTTAAAACTATTTTCTCCTAAAAATTTACTATTTATAATTACATTTAACATTGTTGGAATAACTGGAAGTAAATTAGGTTTTTTATTTTTTATAATTTTATTTAATTTACTAACTTCAATTTTAGGAACTAAAATACACTTAAGTCCAATAGAAAGTGGAACATGTACACAAACACATAAACCAAATCCATGAAATATAGGAAGTGCTGATAAAATAGAATTACCAGCTTTAGCTTCTTTACATACATATTCACATTGCTTACTTATAGAATTAAAGCATAAATTAGAAAGTATTATTCCTTTAGATTTACCTGTTGTTCCACCACTATAAATTATAATTGCTGGATCATCCTTACTCCTACTAACATGAGTATTTACAACCTCAGTTCCTTTTTTCATAAATTCATTCCAAGTAATAATATTTTCTTTATATTTCATATTTTCTTTATTTTTTAAATTATAAAGAACCTTAAGTAAAGGTTTCATACTCATACTTACTTCACAAACTACACAAGTTTTAATTTGTAAATCCTTTACAGTTTTATATGTAGCATCAGTTGTAAATAAAATTGTAGAATTAGCTACATCCATATTCTTCTTAATTTCTTCTGCTTTACTTAAAGGGTGAATAATACTAGCAATTGCTCCTATTTTATTAATAGCATATATCAAAAATATTGCTTCAGGCATATTAGGCATACATAATGTAACAACCTCATTTTCAACAATATTCATACTTTTTAAAGCAACAGCAACTTTATCTATTTTACTAAGTAAATCCTCATATGTATACTTTGTATCAAAATATTCAAGAGCAGGAAAACTTGGATACTTATCCCTAGTATCTGATACTATATCATACATAGAACCATTATAATAATTTAAATTTTCTGGCATTCTATCATAATATCTAAGCCAAGGTTTATTCTTATCAAACCTTAATATATTTATTTGTTTTACTATCTTATTAATATATTCATTAACTTTTCCCATTTTACCTCACACTTATATTATACTATTCCTAAGCAATAAATAAAATTATTTTTTTTCATTAATAAAAAAAGATGACAAATTATTTATCATCTATATCATTATTTTAACCAATTCTAAATGCTAGAAAAACGCCGTGAGCACCATAATTTTCTACAATGTAGAAACGATCATCAAAATTAGAATATATAAATTATCTTTTTTTATCAGCGTATCCTTTAATTGCTTCTAGTAATTCTATTGGCATTGCAAAAAATATTGTATTTGATTGATCTGATGATACATCATTTATTGTTTCAAGTGTTCTTAAGTGAAGTGCACCTGGTGCTTGTGCTAATGTTTTAGCAGCATTTGCTAAGTTATTAGCAGCTTCTTTTTCTCCAATTGATTTTGTAATTACTGCTTGTTTTTCTCTTTCAGCTTCCGCTGCTCTTGCAATTACTCTTTTCATTTCTTCTGTTAATGAAATATCTTTAAGTTCAACATTTTCTACTTTTATACCCCAAGGGTCAGTTTCTTTATCAATAACTTCTTTAATTTTAGTTGATATTGCATCTCTTTCAGATAATAATTCATCTAAACTAACGCTTCCAACTACATTACGCATTGTTGTTTGTGCAAGTTGAGCAGTTGCATATCTAAAATTTTCTACTTCTAAAACTGCTAGTGAAGCATCAAATATTTTATAATATATAACTGCATTTATTTTAACTGATACATTATCTTTAGTAATTGCTTCTTGCTCAGGTACATCATCAACTTTAGTTCTAATATCAACTTTTGTCATTGATTCAAATATTGGCCAAATAACATGCCAACCTGGTTCAATTATTTTATAAAATTTTCCTCTCTTAAATTTTATTCCTCTTTCATATTGATTAACTTGTCTCATTGAAAAAAGAGCAACAAGACCTATAAGTACTAATAAACTAATTAATAATTCCATATGTTCTCCTTATTCATTTATTACTTTTTTATATTTATTTTTTATTCTAAATACAGTATTTTCTATACTTTTTTTATTTTTTGCTAAGTATCCAGCTATTTCATCATTATTAAAACCACTTAATTTCATACTAAATACAATCATTTCAAATTCTGTTAATTTTTTATTTAATTTTTCTATTATTTCTTTTTGATTTTCTTTTACTATAACTTTTAAAGATGGATCTAATGTTTCATCTTTTACAATATCATAATATTGACTAACTGTATCTTCAAATATTTGTTCTAATGATACACTTTCATTTAACATTTTAAATTTATTTCTACTTGAATTTCTTATAACACATCTTAAGTTACAATCTATACATACAGATGCATAAGTATAAAATGTTACACATTTTTCTTTTTGAAAATTTTTTATAGCATATGATAAAGCTAAAAGTGCTTCTTGATTCAAATCTTTTTCATCTAATCCATATGTTTTAGCCCATGCTATATACTTATTCACATAAAACGCTACAACATTTGAATATTTTTTCATAAGATTTTCCATAGCTTCTTCATTTTCTTCAGATACTAAAGATAGTAATTCATTATCATTTTCTTCTAAATCGTAGTTCATCTTACCTCTTCTTTACAACCTCATATAACACAATTCCACACGCTACTGAAGCATTTAAACTATTAACACTTCCTTTAATTGGAATAGATGCTATAAAATCACAATTATCACGAACTATTTTTGTTAATCCTTTTCCTTCACTACCTATTACTATAGCAACTTTTGAAGAATAATTAACTTTAGTATAGTCTACCCCATTACTATCAGTTCCAACTATCCAGTATCCTTTTTTCTTTAATTCTCTTATTGTATTACATAAATTAGCCACTTCTACTATTTTAGTTGAAAGAGCACTTCCTGCTGATGCTTTTACAACACTAGCTGTTACAAGAGCACATCTTTTGTTAGGCTTTATAATATAATCAACTCCTGCACAATCGCAAGTCCTTATAATAGCACCAAAATTTTGCGGATCTTCAATATGATCTAATATAACAACAAAATCAGCATTATCATCTTCTTTTAAATCTTCAAAATATTTATAATTAATATTTTTTATATCAAGAACTATACCTTGTGAATATGTTTTAACTAAATTATCTATTTTTTCTTTTTTTTCATATATTATTTCAATATTACTATTTATAAGTTCTTTTTTAATATTATCATCTGAAAATTCATTTGATAAATATGCTTTCTTTATTATTTCTTTTTTCTTTAATGCTTCAATAGCTACATTTTTTCCATATACTAACATAAACATTTTCCCATTTCTTTTTTTAATTCTATAATATTATTAACTACAATAAAAGGATTTTCATAGTTAAATTTTTCTTTTATTAAATATTCAAAATATTCAAGTAATTTATTATAAAAACCATTAAAATTATATATAATTATTTTATAATTTAATTTATATATTAT
>CAVCAD010000096.1:0-6969 GCA_963600145.1 Bacteroidaceae bacterium | reverse complement strand
TTACTTCTTGTTGACTTTGAAAATCTGCCATTAAATTTGGTGAATCATCTATAGTTCTTTTTTGGCCAATATCGCGATTAACACTTTCTAAATCTCTTTTTCCTGCTGTTTCCCTAGCGATATTTATGTTTTTATTAATTTCAGCAACATTTACACTATTATGGCGTTCCTCATAAAAATCATCTGAGCTTCTTCCTTCATTTGCCAAAGCATCATTTAATTCGCTATATATTGAAGACTTTCTTTCGGGTACAATAGTACTTTGCCTAGACTGTATAGCTGCCCCACCACCTGAACTTGCATCGCTATAACTACCGGCTGACCTATTTTGTGGCATTTCATCAGGTTTTTCTTCCGGTGTTGCTTCTGGTATTGCTCCTATGTTTTCTACATTCACTGTAACTGATGCATTCCCACTATTTCCAGATGGTAAATAACCAGCTACTTGTTCTGTTTCGCCAGCATCTAAAACTTCAGGCTCCGGTTTTTTAATTTGTACTACTGGACTATTTTGTAAATTTGAAGAATGCCTTTGGTTATATCTATTAGTTATGACAGCAGAAGCACCTTTATTTTTATCAAATGCATCTCTTATTTTTCTTCCCTTATCTACAACAAAATCGCCAAATCTTCCACCTGTTGCTTTATCAGCCGCCCAAGCAGCACCTGCTGTTAATCCAGTACCTATTAAACTTGCTCCGCCCAATAATTTTTCTCCAACAAACGCTCCTAATGAAGGGGCATTTTCATCAGATTTTATACCTAAAAGTCCGATTATTATATCTGGAAGTGCAAGAGCAAATGTAAGTATTCCAACCATTAAAAGTATTGTATAAATTGTTCCAGCAAAACCACTCGGAGCATTACTAACTAAATCATTTGCAGCATTAACTTTCATAGCAAGCAGTGATGATGAAGCACTTCCTGTAGTTTCTAGTGAAACACTACTATCACTAAACACATTTTTTGCGGCATATGCAAGAACATTGTTAATAAGCATAATTGAAAAATAAAAACTAAACATTAAAATAAATAATTTTAAGTATACATCCTTAAATCTTCCTAAAAATGAATTCCAAGCACTTTTAGTTTTATCACCAAGTCTCATTAATACAAAAACTGGTGCTAAACATTCTAGTACAGCAAGTTCAAAGCATCTTCTTACCGCCCAAAGAGAGTATCTAATTAACATATAGGCCATATATATTCCAACGAGCCCAGACATAAAAGGAAAATATGCTATTTCTTTTTTGCCTAATATATCAGATAAACCATCATAGTCACATGAATCATTAGCACAATATTTAATTCTATTATATTTCTCTTCTGTATCGTTACCAGCACCATCATCAAGAATTATAAACTGCATAAGAATAGTTTTTGCCATTTGCCTTCCAAAAGTGTCTGAATTGCTTCCAACTATTGAGATTGAACCCTCACCAAACAAAAATCTCATGATTACACCTGTATCTGAATCATCAGATGAAGGCAATAATATATCTTCTATTTCATCAAGGTAATTAAAAATAATACCTCTATTACCAGATATTGGTATTGTAAGCATTAATAAAGCAAGCGTTGTAAATAATTCTGCTCCAAATTGCCTACTATTTTTCACAATCGATTTATCCGGGTCAACTATTGCATGTAATATTTTTAATGCTAACGTAAAAAGCAAAATAACCCCCACCAAAGAGTAAACTCTATTTATTAAAGGTCCAAATAAATCACTCAAATTAGAAAGATTTAAATTACATAAATAATTAAATGCTACATATACTTTTTCTAATATAAAATATATCCCTCTATCAAGTGCAAATAAAAACTGCATAATCAACGTTAAAAACCAGCCTGATGAAGAGAACCCATAAAAACCTAATATATTAATGTAATTCATTATACCACCTATTTTATTCAAACCACCTATCATAAAAATTATAGCATACTAAAAAAACTAATAAAAGTATTTTTTATTAGTTTTTAAAATAATTTTTTCTTTAAAATAAAACTTATAAATTAAAATTATCAAAAAAATCTATCATTTTTTGCATAAATGCTTCTTCATCAAAAAATATATCACTTGGAATTTGAATATTATATCTTTCAATAAATTCATTCATAAATTCATCAGTAGGCATATCTTTACTATATCCATTTTTAATATAATCATTATATATAAATTCCTTTATTTCTTCTCTTAACTCTACAGCTTTATCTTTATGTACATAAACTATTCCATACATAACTCCATAACTTACATATATTTCATAATTATTTATATCATCACATGAATATAAATTAACTTCTATTTTTCCATCTAGAATTTCACAAATCACTAAATGTTTATCTTTCCAATCTCTATTTTCAAATGTATCTGTTTTATCTACCCATTTCATTTATTTAAAACCTCCTAAAAAATTTTAATAATTATGATTTTGTACAAGCGTTAAACCTTCTTCTTTTTTTGAAATATCATACAATATAATACTTCTAGAAAAATTACTAACTTTTTTATAATTATTACTTTTTATAAATTTTTGTAATAATTCATTTTTTGATGTCATAGCACAGTGAAGTCCAGTTCCAAATGATATATCATCTACTGTTATTATTCTATTATACATATATAATGAATTATTTTTATCTATAATTAATGTACTACTCATAGAAACATCAATTATTTTATATTTCTTTTTTGTCAAAACATCTTCATAAGTTACATACCCATTTGAAGGATCAACACCAACAATTTTAAATAATCCTATATATGAATTATTCATACAATTTAATATTTTAACTTTATCTTTATTTTTTAATTTATTCTTTTTTAGATATATTTCTATTATTGATGTTAATTTAGGATGATTCTTATACATAAATAAATCACTTAATATAGTTATATCATTTTCATTTTCAAATCTTAAATCTACTTTTATTCCTTTTATTTCATCTTTAACATCATTATAAATAGTTTTATAATTATCAATTATATTATAATTACCATTATAAATATATTGAAGCATACTTTGAACAATTTCATTATATGTTTTTCTTATATTACTATATTTTTTTATATGTTCCTTATTATTTAATCTCATCCTATTTAAATTATACATCAAATTTTGAAAATTTCTTGCTTCTACTTCTTCCATTATTTAACCTACTTTCCTAAAATATTTAAAGTTATCACTTCCCTCAAATAATATCATGAAATTATATAATATACAATAAAATCTTTCTAGTAAACATCAATATTTTTTAGTATAATTAATTTTGAAAAGAGGGATTTATGAGAAATATAGAATTACTAGCACCTGCTAATAACATTGAAACACTTAAAATAGCATGTATTTTTGGTGCTGATGCTGTTTATATAGGTGGTGCTAATTTTGGTTTAAGAGCAGCTGCTAAAAATTTTACTGATGAAGAATTAAAAGAAGCAATTAATTATGCACATTCTTTAAATAAAAAAGTATTTATTACAATTAATATATATGCTAATAATAGTGATATTGATGGAATAAAAGACTACTTAAATAATCTAAATAATATTAAACCAGATGCAGTTATAATTTCTGATCTTGGAGTATTTAAACTTGCTAAAAATATACTTAAAGATATTGAACTTCATATAAGCACTCAAGCAAATACTACAAACTATGAAGCATTTAATTTTTACTATGAATTAGGGGCCTCTAGAGTTGTGGCAGCAAGAGAACTTTCTTTAAATGAGCTCAAAGAAATAAGAGAAAAAATACCAAATAATAAAAAAATAGAAGCCTTTATACATGGCTCTATGTGTATTAGTTATTCAGGCAGATGTTTATTAAGTAGTTATTTTACTCATAAAAGTGCTAATAAAGGCTTGTGCACTCACCCTTGTAGATGGAATTATTATTTAGTTGAAGAAACAAGACCAAATGAATATATGCCTATATATGAAGATGAACGTGGAACTTATATTTTTAATTCAAAAGATTTATGTATGATTAATCATATTGATGATATGATTAATAGTGGTATAGATTCATTTAAAATTGAAGGGAGAATGAAAAATGCTCTTTATGTTGCTACTGTAGTAAAAGCATATAGAAATGCAATAGATGACTATTTAAAAGACCCAAAAATTTATAATAACAATAAAGATAATTATATGAAGTACATTAAAAATTGTACTTATAGAGAATTTACTACAGGTTTTTATTATCAAAAACCTGATGAATCATCACAAATATATGATAATAATACATATTCAAAAGGTAAAACATTTTTAGGTATTATTTATCATGATGAAAATGGATATTATATATATCAAAAAAATAAATTTAGTGTAAATGATGAAGTAGAAATACTAACTTTTGATAAAATAATTAATAATAAAATAATTGATATGTTTGATGAAAATAATAATCATATTGATGCATGTCCACGACCTAATGAAAAAATATATATTAAATTTGAAAATGATAATGAAATAAATGACTATAATATATTAATGATGAATGTTTAAATTATTTTATATTTAAAACATTCATCACTATGAGAATTTATTATTCCTATTGCTTGAAGAAATGAATATATAGTTATACTTCCTACAAATTTCATACCTCTTTTTTTTAAATCTTTTGATATTAAATCAGATAATTCATTTGTAGTTTTATCATTTTCATATATTATTTTTTCATTTGTAAATAATTTTAAATAATTATAAAAACTTCCATATATATCTATTATATTTTTAAATATTTTACTATTTTCAATACTTGCTTTTATTTTAAGTTTATTTCTTATTATATTTTTATTATTCATTAACTCTGTTATCTTATAATTATCATATAAGATAATTTTATTTATATCAAAATCATCATATGCTTTTTTAAAATATTTACGTTTATTAAGAACACACTCCCAAGAAAGCCCTGCTTGAAATGTTTCTAATATAAACATTTCAAGCAAATATCTATCATCTATATTAAGTACTCCCCATTCTTCATCATGATATTTAACATATTCTTTATTACTTAAATTACACCAAGAACACCTTACTATATTATTTTTCATATATTTACCTTTTTAAATAATTTATTAAATTAGGTAATATATTTTCTGTATCCTCAATTCCTAAATTATATAAACTAATAAGTTTTTCTTTATCACTTTCTAATCTTTTTACTTTTAAATCTTCACTTGGTCTAATAACAAGTATATTATTCTTACTTTCTTCTTTTATTATATAATCAACAGTTTTATTATAATTAATATATCTATTTTTATAACTATTTATAAAATTAGGATAATCTTTATACACTTTATTAAATAAGAACATATTTGATTTTTTCTTTCTATAGTCAATAGTTCTAGTATTTACAACTATTATTTTTTTATATCCCATTTCTAAAGCTTTCTTAACTGGTATACTATCCGCTACTGCTCCATCTAAATAATAATTATTATTTATTTTTACATTTTGAGAAACTAAAGGCATAGAACCAGATGCTCTTATATATTCAATATCTTTTTCTATATTTTTAATTAATACATACTCTGCTTTACCAGTTTCTAAGTTAGTAACTACTGAATAAAATTTAATTTTTGATTTATTAAATGTATCAAAATCAAATTTATCTAATTCATAAATTAATTTATTAAAATTAAATTCTTTATTCATAATATTACCAGTTTTTATAAAAGAATTAACACTAATAAAATCAGGTTTATTTAAATATTTAAGAACACATCTAAGACCTCTACCACTTTGCTTAGAAACATAATTTACTCCAAATAAAGCTCCAGCTGAAACACCAATAACTGCATCTATTTTTATATTATATTTAAGTAATGTATCTAATACTCCACAAGTATATATACCTCTTAAAGCTCCACCTTCTAATACTAAACAAGTACGTTTCATCTTAATCACATCCATATTTTATTTAATTATTCAAACTTTATACTACCAAATTTACTTACAGGAAATAATCTAAAAGATATTTTACCTATAATATTTTCTTCATTAACTGAACCAAAATATCTACTATCTTTAGAATCATCTCTATTATCTCCAAGTACAAATACTGAGTTTTCTGGTACTTCAAAAGAAAAATCTTCTGTTTTTTCAAAATTTTCTTTTGTTATTATTTCTTCATCATTAATATATAATTTATTATTTTTATATTCTATTTTTTCACCTGGAAAAGCTATAACTCTTTTTATTAGATTTTCTCCATTATATTTAAAAACAATTATATCAAATCTATTAAAATCTTTTATATTTGACTTTAATTTATTTAAAATTAACACCTCATTATTATAAAGAGATGGTTCCATAGATGCACCATTTACAAGTGCAGGTGTAACTACAAATGTACGAATAATTATAACTAATGCAATAATAATTACATATTCTAAAATATCAACAATCTTTTTATTCATTTTTTATCCTCTTTCTTTAAAAAAAATTAGGACTAACCTAATTTCTTTCTTTAATTTTAAAACTACCTTTAATCTTCTTAAGAAAATTTAATTTAGCTCTTCTTACTTTACCTTTTTTAACAACTACTATACTTTCAATTATAGGACTGTTTACTGGGAAAACTCTGTTGATTCCAACATTACCAGATTTCTTTCTAACAGTGAATGTTTCAGATACACTTCCACCTTTTCTAGCTGTTACAACACCTTCATAAGCTTGAACTCTTTCTCTTTTTCCTTCAATAATTTTAACATTAACTCTTACTGTATCCCCAACTCTAAATTCAGGAATATCATTTCTTATTTGTTTTTTATTGATTTTATCAATTAAATTCATACTCTTCTCCTCCTACTTTGTTTACCTAATCATAAAATATGTTTTTTTCAGCGGATTAGCAAAAACATTATACATCATTAAATATAAAATATCAATAATTACATTATTTTTTTTCAGTTTTTGTTAAATAATCATCTTGATAATCAAATATACCATATTTC